>JAJRCO010000061.1 GCA_028678905.1 Methanomicrobiales archaeon | reverse complement strand
TTTTAAGCCCCTGGTGGGCCCTCCACAGCAACTGATCCGGTATTTCATGAACGAGTTCCCAGATCGTTGCACTGTCATGGTCATCCAGCCAGTGGGAGTAGAAACGGCCCAGGCGCTCATCCAGTGCCAGTTCCATATTCGGCGCGAGCCAGGTAGGGAGGTGGACTCCGTTAGTGATGTAATCCAGGGGTATCTCTTCCTCCTCCTTTCCCGGCCAGAGAGGCCGCCACATCTTTCGGGCCACGATCTGGTGCTCACGACTGACTGCATTGCGACGGCCGGACAGCCGCAGGGCCAGGGCGGTCATGTTGAAGGTGTTTTCCGGATCCTTCGGATCTGCCCCCAGGCGAAGGAATTCGCGCCGGTCAAGACCCAGCCGGGGGTAGTAGGATGCGAAGTATTTGTCGATAAGGGAGAAGGGATACCGGTCATGGCCGGCTTCTACCGGAGTGTGGGTAGTGAAGATACTGGTCTTCTGCACGTGATCCCGGGCGGCGTCGAAAGAATCCCCTTCCTCCATCCTGTGGCGGATCCTTTCCAGCAGGGTAAACGCGGTATGCCCCTCGTTCAGATGGACAATTGAATGCTCGGCACCCACCTGATCCAGTACCTCACTTCCTCCCATTCCGAGCACCAGCTCCTGCTGGAGCCGGCTCTCCAGATTACCGGTATAGAGGCGCGAGAAGATGGAGCGGTGGGCAGGCTCGTTCATCTCGATGTCGGTGTCCATAAGGAAGAGGGGAACCCGGCCGACTGCGACCTTCCATACCTCTACATGCATGGTCGGCTCCATCAGCGGAACCCGAATGGTCAGCTGCTTTCCGCCATCCATGATCACCCTGGTGACCGGTGCCGCATCACGGTCGAGGGTCTCCCTGATGTCTTCCTGCCAGCCATCTGGGTTGATGTGCTGGTGAAGATATCCCCCGCCATACATGAACCCTACCGCCACCATCGGCACTCCGAGATCACTGCACTCTTTAACATGATCGCCGGCCAGAAATCCAAGACCACCGGCGTAGAAGGGCAGTGAGTGGTGAAGCCCGTATTCTGCAGAAAAATATGCCACGGGCAGGAACGGAGAAGGTGCCCGCTGGGCAAACCAGCTGCTCTTCTCTCCCATCTCTCGCTCGAACCTCTCCATGACAATGTCGTAATGACGCAGATACTGCGGATTCTGGGCCGCTTCATGCAGCAGGGCCGGGGGGAGCTGCTGGAGCATCTTTACCGGGTTATGTACGCTCTCGATCCAGGCATGGACGTTTAGCTGGCGAAAGAGCATCATCGCCTCCGTTGTCCAGCTCCACCAGAGGTTATAAGAAAGGTCGATCAGCCCGGAGATTCTCTCGGGAATGTGGGGGAAATATTTCTCTCTGATCCGGTCAAGGGGAGGCTCGGTGATCATTGCCATGGGAGGAACATCTGAAAAGAAGTATTTAATGTTGACGTGAGGAAGGATGTTCGACAACAGCGGCCAGCCGGCCTTCCCGGAGCCGGAATAATATCGATGGAAGACAACATGGTAACCAGTCATGAGGCTGGGGGTGCTGTTTTCGGGCGGAAAAGACTCTACCTATGCGTGCGGACGCGCGATGGAGATGGAAGAGGTGGTCTGCCTGATCACGGTCAGGCCGCAGAACCGCGAGAGCTATATGTTTCACACCCCGAACATCCACTGGGTCCGGCTCCAGGCTGAAGCAGCCGCCCTGCCTCTGATTGAGGTGGAATCAGAAGGGATTGAAGAGGAGGAGCTCCGGGACCTGGCCCGGGCAGTCATGCTGGCCCGGGATCATCACGCCATCGAGGGAGTGGTAACCGGTGCGATCCTCTCGGTGTACCAGGCGGCCCGCATTCAGAAGATCTGCCGGGACCTGGATCTGTGGTGTTTCAATCCCTTGTGGCACACCGACGAGGCATCCTACATGCAACGGTTGATCGATACCGGTTTCCATATCATCATCTCCGGGGTATTTTCCGCCCCGTTTGATGAATCCTGGCTGGGAAAAGAGCTCGATATCCGAGCCCTACGGGAGCTCTCAGGGTTCACCCGGACCCACGGGATCACCCTCACCGGTGAAGGCGGAGAATATGAGACTTTTGTTCTCGATGCACCCTTCTTTGAAAAAAGAATTCAGGTGGAGGGGGCCTCGACGGAATACCACAACTATCATGGCCGGTACGACATCACTGCAGCCCGGCTGGTGAAAAAATGATCCTGCTGGTCGATCTCTGCAACCGAACCCATCCCCTTAGTCGGGATGAATTTGTGCTGCCCATCGCCCATATCGTAGAGAAAAGCGGGACGACTCCGGTCATTCGCCACTATACCCAGCTCTCCCGCGAGGATTGTGAAGCCGCGAGCTGCAGTATCCTGTGCGGCACCGCGCTCAAGGACAACGAATTCATCCACCACCTGGACGAGTTTCAGTGGCTGAAGGAAGGAAGGATCCCCTCGCTTGGCATCTGTGCAGGGATGCAGGTGATGGCTAAGGTCTTTGGGGGAAAGATCGAGCAGGGAGATGAGATCGGGATGATTATGGTCCGGACCGTCCGTGAAGACCCCCTGCTGGAGGGAAAGCAGGAGTTTTCCGCGTACGAGCTGCACTCATTTGCACCGGTGCCTACGGACTCCTTTCTGGTGCTCGCGGCCTCCTCCCGCTGCGTTCAGGTAATCCGCCATCAGTCTCTCCCCCTGTACGGGGTGCTCTTTCATCCAGAGGTGCGGAACGAATGGGTGGTGCAGCGATTCCTGCACCTTTTTATGGAAGGGACGGACTAAAATATCCCCAACACACGAAAGGTGTACCCGGGCATGACCAACCGTAGAGTCAGGATAGGGCTCCTCCAGACAGCTGTTTCGCAGGATCTCGACAGGAATCTGGAAAAATCGCTTGATTATGCGGAGTCTGCGATCCGCAGGGGAGCGCAGATCGTCTGTCTGCAGGAATTGTTCCGCACGCCCTATTTTCCTCAGGAGTTCCGCTGTGATTTCTCCGGTTTTGCCGAGACAATCCCAGGACCCACCACGGAAGCGTTTGCGGAATTGGCCGGGGATCACCAGGTCACCTGCATCGTTCCCCTCTTTGAATTTGTCCCTCCTCATGGATACTATAACAGCGCCGTAGTGATCGGAAGCGACGGGAGAATTGCTGCGTCGTATCGGAAAATTCACGTTCCTTTTGATCCCCTTTTCTACGAAAAGAATTATTTTCGCCCTGGAGACGATTATCGGGTAGTAGACGCGGGGTGTGCTCGTATCGCGGTCCTGATCTGTTACGACCAGTGGTTCCCGGAAGCAGCCCGGATCGTTGCCCTGCAGGGTGCGGAGATCCTCTTTTTCCCTACTGCCATCGGTTGGATACGGGGGATGGAGGAACCATCGGAGGGAGACTGGCACGATGCGTGGGAAACGGTGCAACGGGGACACGCGATTGCGAATAACCTGCATCTCGCCGCAGTGAACCGGGTTGGTCAGGAGGGAGATCTCTCCTTCTGGGGTAGCTCCTTTGTCTGCGACGCATTCGGAAACGTGCTGAAACGGGCGAGCTCCCGGGAAGAGGAGGTGCTGCTGGTGGATGTGGATCTGGGAAGGAACCAGGAGATACGGGATGGGTGGAGGTTTCTGCAGAACCGCCGTCCGGACACCTATGGTATGCTGTTAAGGGATGGATGCTTTGGGGCGGGTTCGGTGGTAGCGCGTCCGCGGACACCTCACAAATACGGGTACACCATGCCCGCGGAATGGGAAGCACATGAAGCGGTCTGGCTCGCGTGGCCTCATAGCCGCGATACATTCCCGCATCTGGAAGAGGTGGAGGCGACCTACGTGCAGATGATTCAGGCGCTCCGGCGGTCGGAGCGGGTGGAGCTCCTGGTTCCCGACGACGAGCTGGAGACAGCGGTACGTCCACGGCTCGGACCAGGGGATGCATCTGATGCGTCACTAGAGATAACAGTCACTCCCTACGCAGACGTCTGGTTCCGCGACTACGGGCCCACGTTTGTGGTAAACCGGGAAGACCATTCCCTGGCGATGGTCGGCTGGAAATTCAATGCATGGGGGGAGAAGTATACGGCCCTGATGCAGGACACCGTAATTCCCTCTGTGCTCCAGAGGAAGCTTCACCTCCCTCTCTGTGAGCCGGGAATCGTCCTTGAGGGAGGATCTATCGACGTCAATGGTTTGGGGGTCGTGATGACCACCGAACAATGTCTGCTCCATCCTAACAGGAACCCAACCCTGAGTAGGAAGGAGCTAGAAAGGTACATGCGGGAATACCTGGGTACCACCGTCGTGCTCTGGCTCCGGGAAGGGATCGCCGGTGATGATACGGACGGGCATATCGATGATATCGCCCGGTTCGTGGATCCGGCCACCATCCTATGTGCGTCGGAAGAGGATCCAATGGATGAAAATTTCGCCCTTCTCCAGGAGAACCTCAGGATTTTACAGATGGCACGGGACCAGAAAGGAGATCCCTTCCGGATCATCCCGGTTCCTATGCCAGGCCGGAGAGAAGATACTGGTGGACGCCTTCCGGCAAGCTACCTGAATTTTTATACCGGAAACCGAGTTGTGCTGGTTCCCCAGTTTGGGGACACCCGCGATAGGCAGGCCCGGGAAATTCTCGCAACCGCCTTCCCGGGTCGATCGGTGATCGGAATCGACTGTCGTGCGTTGGTGGAAGGGATGGGGACCCTGCACTGCGTGACCCAGCAGCAGCCCCGAGGATAAGGAGGAATATACCGTATGAGGGGGGGCATTTATTATATACCTCCTTGTTATATTGGTGCCTCTGAGGCTGAGAGCAGATGGCAAGGAGCTATCCGTATCCCCTGAACAGTGGGAAGGTATCATGGGTCTCCACCGCGTGGCTGGAAGATCATCTTGATGATCGCAATCTTCAGATACTGGACATCCAGCCCAACGTCCACGATTATATTCAGGCGCATATCCCCGAAGCGGTGTACGTCAACGAAAACCTGTTCCGGATCCATCAGAAGATCCCCAATTTCTGGATGCCGCCCGAAACGATTCAGCACATTCTTCGAGGGATGGGGATCCATAACGACGTACCGACCGTCATCTATACCAGCTATGGCCCGCTCTCTGTGTGTACTAAGTATATCGGGGACGGACTGGAACAGACCATGGTGGCCTACAGCCTTGCCCGGTATGGACATAACCGGGTGTATGTCCTTGATGGGGGACTGATCAAATGGCAGGAAGAGAACCGTGTGGTTAACCAGAAATTCCCTATTGTCCAGGAATCGGATTTTACAGTGAATCTGCAGAAAGATCTGTTCATTCCCTATGAAGAATTCCGGTCCATCAAAGATCGGGGCGACGTGCTGGTGATCGATGCCCGCCCTTCCGCGGTCTATGAGGGAAAGGGTCCGTGGCCCAAGGCAGGGCATATCCCCGGGGCGATCAGCATTCCCTGGCCCTCCCTGATGGATGATAAAAACAAGACCCTGCTCAAACCAGAAGAACAGATCCGAAAGATGATCACCGAGAAAGGAGTGACCAGGGACAAACACATCCTTCTATACTGTGGAACCGGAAGAGAAGCGACGAACGAATTTATCCTGCTGAAATGGTTCCTGGGGCTTCCTAGCGTGCGTCTTTTCGAGGGTTCCTTCACCGAATGGTCCGCCCATCCCGAGAACCCCACCGTAACAGGAAAGAATCCCCGCTAATTTTTTTCAGTCATGGAATATCCCGATCGATCAGGGATCACCGGTACTCGAATGGTTCAGATCCCCGGAGGAAAGCCCCCTCACCTCTTCTTTTGACTAAATACCGGTTCTGGACGGCATTTCGGGTTTGAGCCCGGAATCTGTATCAAATGTTTCGGCAGGCAGGAACGGATGGGGAGACGACATTCGGCACAGCCGGATCAACCGGAATCGGGCAGGGAATGAACCAAGATTCCAGAGCCATCGCTGATAAGGATTCTCCCGTATTCATCCCGGATTCGGGGAACATTTATCCGGAATTCTGCTCTCCAAAAAATTCGTCGATCCAGTGCGTTATCTCGTCCCTCAGAAGATAAAAGCGGGCCCGTGTCGCCTTTTCATCTCCGGCGTAGTTGCCAGGATCCTCAAACTGGAATATGCACCGTTTTTTTCGCCCACGGAAAACAGGATAGACTCCTTTTTCCTCCTGACAGAGGGTCACCGCGATGTCCATCTCTATCCCATAGAATGTATCCAGGGATTTCGATGGCCTGGGAAGATATGTCGAAGCCGATCTCTCTCATCGCCTCCACGGTGAACCGGCTCACTTTCGAAGCCCGGGTCCCGGCACTGAATCTCTCAAAACGGTCGCCATGGCGTGCCTTCGGGTATCCTTCCGCCATCTGGGATCGCCCCGCGTTGTGGTTGCAGATAAAAAGCACCCGTCTGCGTGCCAAGAAATTTCTCCTGTACCATACGATGGAGAGATATTAATGATGCGGTATCAATCCATCTTTTAATTGTAAATAACGTATTTCATAATTTTGAGTTCAGGGAATTCTCAAAATGCAAATCTGATGCCTAGCAGCTGTGCCATGCATATTTGGTTGGCAAATATTCATTATTTTTTGCCATAGATCTCGTACTGCGCCCTCATGAACAAAGTCGGGGGGGGGAATGGAACAAAACGACGAAAGCAAACCTAATAGGCGGGGGAATGCGGAAGCTCTTGAAGGGATGGGAAAACCGGCGGTCGATTATCTCATCCATGCCCTGAAGGACCCGGATAAATGGGTCCGCTATGTTGCGGCAGATGCCCTTGGACATATTGGTGATTCCTGCTGTATCGAACACCAAAATCGAAGCTCTGAAAAGAAGGAGACCAGGATGTCCGGTTTGCGGTAGCCGGAGCCCTGGGGAAGGTGGGAAGAGGAAATGCACGTGCTACAGAGGCACTCACACAGGCTTGTGATGGCGACAACTACTGTTGGAGAATTGCCCCGAGGAAGCACGGGTAGATCTCTGCACCAAAAAAAGTAGCATCTCTGCACGGCCACGCATCCAATACTTTTTTCAGATTGTACGGGAATTTCAGCTCTTTGGTGACGCGATCCGGTCAAAGATCACCCTTGCCAACTGCAAGAAATTAAGGTATCCATAGGGGAATGGATCTACCGAACGGTGAGCAAACAGTGACCCTAGTTTCGATGCTTTCCATTCACCAGGCGCCGGTAGCGCTCGAGCTCCTCGTGCAGTATCCCGTTCTCTTTCCGGAGATCCTGGATTCTCTCTTCAATTTGTGACTCCAGCCGAGCATGGGCTTTCTTGAGTGATTCTTCCGCACGCTTCCAGTCAGAGATATCACGGATGGTCTCGATTGCACCGATGGGTCGTCCCTCCTGATCGTAGAGGGGGGATGCTTTCGCCCAGACATAGGCTCCCTGCCCGTGACTAAGCTGGGGGACATATACCTGAGTGAACACGCTGTCTTTTACTTTGTGCGCTTCCGGATAGTCCTTCTGGATTTCCTCCTCGGATTTATCGATCAGGTCTACCAGGAGCGGCCTGGAATTGCCATAAAAGGGAGTCGCATAGGTATAATCTCCCTTCCCGATCATTTCTGAGGCCGCCACCCCGGTTAGCTCTTCCATGGCCTGGTTCCAGCCGATAACTTTTTTGTCGTTATCTATCACAAAAGTCGGATCGGGCAGGAAATCGATCACTTCCTGGAGTTTCTGCTTGTTAAGGTTGAGTTCCTTTTCGATCTTCTTCAGGTGGGTCAGATCGATAACGGTGGCGATCATGCCCAAAGGGTTCCCCGTTTCATCCCGCACCAGGTTACCACTTACATGGAAATCCATCACCCGTCCCTCCCGGGTCAGTTGAGACTCTCCCTCCCACATACCTTCGGTTCGGATGACCGGGATGATCGTGCTAATGGACCGCAGTTCTTCTCTTCCCGTGGAGGCGAGCCATGAAACAGGTTTTCCGATCAGTTCCTGTGATGACAGACCATACAGGTGGAGAAATGATTCGTTCGCGTAGGAGATAGTATCGTCAAGCCTGGCGATGGCGATTCCCGTCCCGGACGAGGCTATCGCCGCTTCCTTTATTCGCAACTCCTGTTCGAACCTTTTCCTCTCGGTGATGTCCCGGGTGATAGTAGAGGCGGCGATAATGGTTCCGGGCTCTTCCCGGACAGGGGATACGCTGACCGACACATCGATTATAGTTCCATCTTTACGAATCCGCTGGGTCTCGAAGTCTTTGGTCTCTTCCCCTTTCCGGACTTTAGCGAGTATCAGGTTATATTCATGTATCTTTTCGGGAGGAATCAGGACCTTTATGGATTTTCCGAGCATTTCCTGCGCAGTGTATCCATACATCTGCTCCGCCCCGCAATTCCAGCTAATGATCGTTCCGTTCAGATCTTTCCCGATGATTGCATCCTGGGATGATGCAACGATAGCTGCCAGGAACGCCTGCACCTGTTCGGCACGTTTCTTCTCGGTGATGTCTTCGTACACGATGCACTGTGTCCCATCCAGCAGGGTGACCGGGTGGAAGATCACCTCCCGGTATTTCCCATCTTTACAGTATACCCTGAACGTCCGCGGACGAACTTCCCCGATACGGGATCTCTCCAGATCCTCCACCCAGCGCCTCACCGCGGTCCTTCTCATATCCAGGTCAGGGAATGCGAGACGGAACCAATCCCTGCCAGTGGGAATATCCGCGAGTGAATAGCCGAAGATTTTTACGAATTTTTTATTCAGATACTGATAGATCCCCTGTGGATTGATAATAGAGATCGGAAAGGGGGAGAGTTCGATCATACTCTTGAACTTCTCCTGGCTCTCTATGAGCTCCTGTTGCGCTTTTCTCTGACGGGTAATATCTTCGAGGATCACTGTAAGCCCCTGCCCTCCATCATCAAAGACTGTCGGGATTACTTTTACCCAAAAATAGTATCGGGTTCCGTTTTTTAGGACAGAGATCTCCGCGGCAAGCTCCCGCTCTTCCGGCTTTTTCTTGAGAATTGCCTGAAAAGGCAGCTCTTGCAGGAAAGAGAGAGCGGGTTCCTGGAAATTTTTCCCCACCAGGGCGTCTTTTTCTATGTTCAGGAATGTAAGAAAATTGTCGTTGATCTGGAGTATGCGGAGATTGTTGTCCAGCACCAGGATATGATCAGAGGAAAAACTGAGCAGGGCAGAGATGGGTATCCGGTTGGAAATGAAAAAAACCTTTGCAGCACCAAATGATCGCATTTCGACATGTCCGGAGATGAGCAGGATCTCCAGGTACTTCGCCACCGAATTTCTGTTCATCTTCAGCTGCTGGGAGATGTCGGAGATAGTAAGACCTTTGGGTCGGAATTTAAGGAGATTTTTGATCTTGGTGATTTTGTCCTGATCCAGAATATGGTCAGGTTCGTACATGTTATGAGAACGGTGGAGGGGGCGACATATGAACATATGCACGGCGGAGCTGCCATGCAGTGACAAAAAGACTGTCTTTTTATTGTTCCGGAGATTTCAGGCGCATTTATAGGTTCTTCCTGGAAGGTGAGATTTATCTTACCGCGTGTACATGGCAAACGTTTCCCCGAACTGGAGCACGTGCCCCCGCATCGCCTGGATCAATGCGTGCTGGTTGGACCCTCCTGGCAGGGATAGATGAGTATCCAGTCCGTATATCTTGTAGTTGACCCGATGGCTGGTTCCTGCGGAAGGACAGGGTCCACTGTACCCAATCTTTCCGTAGTCATTTCGCCCCTGGCTGCCCTGGATGGGAGAGGTTACCTCGTTTCCCGGGGGAATTCCTTCTCTGATGAAACCCAGAGGTGGGACGTTCCAGATGATCCAGGCACAGAACGAGCAGCAACCGGTCTCATGGGGATGGTACACCATCACAGCCAGCGAATGCACCTCGCCAAGAAGACCTTCGATTCGGAGAGGGGGCGAGATATCGCCTCCGTCACAGGTATAACGGGGAGGCAGTTCCGTCCAGGGAAGTTGCAGGATCAGTTTCTGTATGTCCATCAGGAGACTTTCCTGTCTCTCTTCTATTTTAAATGAAACGTTCCGTGTGGCCCGGAACTGATTTTTTCTTGCGGAGCAAAGTGGACATCTATAAAAGGTCGGATCCCATTCTCAGAAAATGATGGGAGACTACAGGCCAGAGATGCGGATGTGTCAGATCGGGGTAATTCACGCACCGTATCATAAAAGGGCGGAGGCACCCCGTCAGGGGCGGTCGTCGTCAGCCATGAGCGAGGTGGAGGTGTTCCCCGAATTCGCCGCGGGACTGGATGGAATGGAACGCTGCCGGTACTTGCACGTCCTGTGGTGGGCTGACCAGGCCGAGCGGGATCTCCTGAGGGTTATTCCCCCCGGAGAAACGGAAGAGCGGGGGGTGTTCTGCACCCGGTCTCCGGCGCGTCCCAACCCTCTGGGGCTGTCCCTGGTCCGGGTGGTGGAAAAGACCGGAAACCGCATCCGGGTGCAGTGGCTCGATGCAGTGGACGGGACCCCGCTGGTGGATCTCAAGCCCTACTCACGGGGAATCGATTGCGTGGATGACGAAAAAACGATCGATTGTTGATATCTATAGCTTTTAAATTTTTTAACCTCCACAGTACTGTATCTTTCCTTATCTATGGATGGTACAATGACAAAACAACCACAGAAAGAACAGATATGCTCGGGAGACTGTGCGGGGTGTGCTTCAAGTCAGGCCCCCCCGAAACCAGCTTCCCATCTTCCTAGAAAATCACACATCGATGTCCAGCACGTGATCCTGGTCCTGAGTGGGAAAGGGGGGGTGGGTAAGAGCACTGTCTCCGTAAACCTCGCCTATGCCCTCTCCACCCACGGGTACCAGGTTGGCCTCCTCGATCTGGACATGCACGGACCCAATATTCCCAAGATGCTCGGTATCGAGGATCAGAAACTGACCACCATGGGCACCCTCATCGAACCCATTCGTATCAGCGGAACTATGAGTGCCATCTCAATCGCACTCCTGCTGCCGGAAAAAGACACCCCGGTAGTCTGGCGGGGACCGATGAAGCTGACCGCAATCCAGCAGTTCCTGGATGAAGTAAACTGGGGTCAGCTGGATTTCTTGGTAGTGGATCTTCCCCCGGGAACCGGGGACGAGGCTCTGGCTATCGCCCAAATCGCACCCAATGTCCGGGGTGCAGTGGTGGTGACAACGCCCCAGGATGTGGCCACCCTCGATTCGCGGAAAGCGGTACGGTTCGTGGAGATGATGGAGATTCCGGTTCTGGGGATCATCGAGAACATGAGCGGTATGACCTGTCCCCATTGCGGTGGAGAGATCGATCTGTTCGGACGTGGGGGCGGAAAGAAGGCAGCCGAAGAGCTGAAGGTCCCCTTCCTGGGAAGCATACCCCTTGACCCGGAGATGCGCAAAGCGGGTGACGAAGGAAAGCCTTTCCTCATCCGCACCGGACAACGGAGCGCCACCTGGGAGAGTGTGGACAGGATCATGGAAGCACTGGTCAGGGTCATAAAAACATGAAAGCGGAATACGAGAATATCCTGCAGGGAAAGCAGGAGACCTCCCTAGGTATTTTTGCATCCATTATGGCCATTCTGGAGGATATCGAAAGCTTTCCCGATCTCCTTGAACCAATCTACCGGGAAGCCGCCGTCCTGGACGAAGAGTCGCTAGACTATCTCCGGTTTGCGCTGTTGCGTCTGCAGGTGTATGCCGATATCCACCGCAATGAAAACATGGAAGAAGCCCAGAATCTGAAGTATGTGGGCCAGGTGCTGGAAAAGATCATCTATGGATCCCTGATGCTGGAAAAAGAAGAGCCTCAGGACTGATTGCTTCTTATTCACAGGAAATATTTGGTAGGTGAGACCCTCCGGGTGTTCCTTTTCTGATAAATTTGTGAAGAGCGACCCCCGACGACTATTTTTG
>JAJRCO010000347.1 GCA_028678905.1 Methanomicrobiales archaeon | reverse complement strand
TTGATTTGAATAAAAAATCTATCAGGGTGGGCTTTAAGACAGGCGCCAAGGTTATATCTTATCAACACAAAGAATCAAACAAGATAACCATTACCAGGGGATAAGCAATTTAATTTAAGAGGAGGCCGACATGGCAAGAATATCGCATATCATAATTCGGGAAGGAACAGATTTAATGAAGGGGGATTTATTGCTTAAGAAGCTAGTCAGCTATGTATATCACAAGGGGCATTTGATTATTGCCCGCTACGGAGTAAATAAGCGGACCTTAAAGAAGCTGATTGAGAAAGAGACAGAATAATTTTTAATGTAGGTTTATAAAAAATTGAGGAGGAATCATGGAGGAAGGAATAAGATTTATCCATAACCCAGATGGTACCGTAACCGATAAACAGCTCAATCTCATTTGGCATCCAACTCTCCCTAAGCGCATGACCTGGGAAGAGGCGAAGAAAGAATGCAAGAAGCTCGGCTGTCGGTTGCCCACAACGCATGAATTATTCAGCCTGGTAGATGTCGATAAATACGATCCGGCCGTAGACAAAGAAATCTTCCCGGACACGAAGACCGATGATTGGTATTGGACTGGAGATACCTGCCCCTGGGGTACAGGCGGCGCGCGCATCGTGGACTTCAGCTACGGCTACGTGCTCGACAACGGTAAGGACAGCCACTATTATGTGCGGCCTGTGCGTTCCAGCCAGTGAATAGGCAGTTTGACAATTGAATTTTTAAAGGAGGAGGTATGAAACAAAAACAGGTGGAAAGGATTTTAGGGGAGCGTATTGACATCCCTGGCATTGCTCGCGATTTACTGGCCGCAGGCTATGTGTTAGCTAAGAAAAAGGCAATAAAAAATGGTGTACGCTTCATCGATAATAAGAACGGCACCATCACCGACACAAAGACAGGCCTTACCTGGATTAAAAATCCCCATACGGATCTGCCCAAGAAGTTTAAGGGCGAAATGAAGTGGCAAGAGGCCATCGATGCCTGCAAGGAGTTAAACTTCGCCGGACATAAAGACTGGCGTTCACCTACGGCCGAGGAGTTAATCTCCATTATAGACTGGACCAAGGGCGCAGGAAATGATCCTACCATAGATACAGCTTTCTTCCCAGATACTAAACCCAGCTGGTACTGGACCATCACACCTTGCCCCTGGAGTGCAGACAACGCGCGCATCGTGGGCTTCTACAGCGGCGACGTGCACTACTGCGATAAGGGCATCATCTATTATGTACGGCCTGTGCGTTCCAGCCAGTGAGTTGATTTTTTGACATTTAAGCGAGGTAAAAATGAGCCTTTATGAGGAACTTCCAATTTATAAGAAAGCTTTAGACATGGCGGTCTATTTCGAGAAGATAGTCAAGTACTTCGAAAGATACAACAAATATACCTTTGGAGTAGAAATAAGAACCCTGGCACATAGAATTCTTGTCCTGGTCGCCAAAGCCAACACTAAACTATCAAGGAAAGA
>JAJRCO010000215.1 GCA_028678905.1 Methanomicrobiales archaeon | reverse complement strand
GAAAGAGGCAGGCTACAGCAGGTTGTTCAAATAGTTATACTCTCTTCCTTTTCCTACGTCTGCATAGCCTACAGCCAACACACCGCAGCTATTGAGACATCCATAAAACCGACTGAGACCTGGAAGGGAGTGATCAAGACGTCACCCAAATTATTTCTCTACGTCATGTTTCGTGGTTGTGGCCTCCTTTCTTATGACCACCTCCACTTGTGACAGAGAGGTAGAGATGGTGTGCATATACTACGAAGTTTATGTATGCCTGGATGAACGCTCTCCCCGCTCTAACGTCGTTCACATCGTACTTCTTTGTGTTCATGACGTGCTTGAAACGGTTCTGTAGATCTTCCTCGACCGTATGAAGGATGAACTGGATGGGGTCTGCAGGGTCCTCTGCGGATATTGCCCTTTCCGCTCGTGGAACAACGGGGCCCTCGTCCAGTCCCGCGGGCTTCAGCCCCGTGTAGGGCTCACCCTCACCGGCCCGGTGCAATCGGATCGCGGTTTCGAAGAACCAATCATCAGCAATTTCTTGGATTTCCCTCCCTTCTTTCCGGGCACGAAAGGTCCGGTCAAAGGCGGCTTTCAGCTCCGGTTCCGACTCCTCTGGAATCCAGATTAGGGCATAATTCACGTTTCCGGACTCCAGCGCTTTTCTACACGCCTTCACGACCGGGCCATCTCGGGTGTCACAATGTGGTGGCATAGAACAACTCGTTTCCTATGGACTTTTTTCCGGAATTTGAGGTTAAGAATTTTTCGTACAAACGCCCATGAGGTTGTGGATTATAATTTACATTCATGGGCGTGGGGAGGGTGAAAGTGTTATGAGGGATGGATCCTCCTGCGGAGTGAGAGTTTATACCTGAATGGACGGAAAAATTATTCATCTTAAAGGCTCTCACAAGCAGTCAGATCGCAGAGGAGAGGTAAATAATGTTACACACAAACATGTGTGATCTTTTGGGAATTGAGGCCCCCATCATCCAGGCCGGAATGGGAGTCTTTACTTCTGCAGAGCTGGTTGCAGCCGTGTCAAATGCCGGTGCCTTGGGAAGCCTGGGGACCGGGCTGCGGCCGGTAGAAGATCTGAAAAGTGAAGTATTGTTACGGCCGGTGAGAGGTCTGAAAGAAGAATTGAAGCGTGTACGGCAGCTTACCCATAGACCATTTGCCGTGAATTACACGCTAACGCAACCGAACGAAGAATTATTTTCTCTCATCCTGGAAGCTAGACCGCCAATCATCTCATTTGCTCTCGGAGACCCTGGCGAATTAGTAAAAAAGGTTCATGACATTGGCAGTCTCGCCATGCATCAGGTGACTACCGTTCAGCAGGCACGACAAGCTGCACGGCGGGGAGTTGATGTCATTGTGGCTCAGGGTGGTGAAGCGGGTGGTTTCGGAGGACCCGTAACCGCAATGCCCCTTATCCCCCAAGTCGTGGACGCCGTTAACCCTGTGCCTGTGGTTGCTGCAGGTGGAATTGCTGACGGTCGTGGCCTTGCCGCTGCCCTTATCCTTGGTGCTCAGGGGGTGAATCTTGGGACCCGGTTCTTAGCCTCCATTGAAGCGCCGGTCAGCGAAGTATGGAAGCAAGCTATCATATCTGCCGAATCCGAGGACGCAATCATTGTTGAATTCTGGAATGACATATTTCCACGATGGACTATGGCATATGAAACCGTCCCACGTGCCATCCGCACCCCGTTTATTAAGGAATGGCAAAAACGTAGCAAGGACATAAAACAGGAGGCGGAACGCTTACGTACCGAAGTGATATCAGCAATCCAGCAGGGCAAGATGCAGGATTTCATCCCTTGGGCAGGGCAATCATCTGGTCTAATACACGACATCTTACCTGCGGCTGAAATCGTGAGGAGACTTGTTGCTCAGGCAGAGGGCCTTCTGCGTCAGGCGCCACAATTCGTGACGTAGATGCAGGGAGCATCTTGCTGTTCACAAAGTGTTACATATTATGATGCCACGTCTGGAACGGTGAAAAACCATGATGTTTGTAGCAACCCTTGTACATCCGCCCGAGCTGTGTCTGGCAAGGGAGGAATTTAAAGCTGATGCTTGCACTTGGTCGATGGTATGAATGACCAGGCAAAGAAACTTGGTGTTAAGGTCCACGGAGCTTATTCCTGCCCAAATGAACACACCTCCTACTTTGTCCTCGAATCTGATGATTTCAAAAATATTACCGCATTCTTATCTGGTACACTGCTCACGCATCATACGGGAAGAATTTCTCCCGTTATTCCCCTCAATGTAGCTGCTGATACGCTTCTCAAGTGAAGATAAGTTAGAAGATCCCTGTTACATCTTCACCATTTTAGGGACATCTTCATGGTGAAGACCTATCACCCTTTCTCTCCTCTGTTGTTTAAAAATCTGTTACTTGTCATCTTTTTGAAAATTAATACCATATAAGGTTCAAAAATTTTCGTAGTCAAAGATTTATTTATATTTTTGTTCATGCCATTCTTTTACTGGTGATATGCTATGCAGAAATTTATCGCTGCCCTTGGGGCAGTTGCGGCGATACTTATCGTCATCGTGGTGGGGGTAACGTTCGTTCTTAGCCCGGTATCAGGAAGTTCACCGGCCGCCCGAACCGTGAATCTGACGGAAAATGCAAATGGAACCACAGTCAGTATCCATATCGGCGATGAGCTTCGCATCACGCTTGGAGAAAATCCTTCTACCGGATACGGATGGAACTACACCGTACCCGAAGCGTTTTCCGTAACTATGGATAGGTACACTGCGCCGGAAGGATCCGGTATGGTTGGCCAGAGCGGCTCGCACACCTGGCTCCTTAAGGCAGAACAAAAAGGCACCTACGAAATAACATGGATGTACAAGCGATCCTGGGAATCCACTGCATCAGATCGACCTTTTACTATCAAGGTCGTCATTGAATAGCGGAAACCCCCCCGCCTCTTTTCCCGTGCTGGCCAGTTCCCGTTGATGATTCCTGCACGAGCTCTGCATCCCTGCATTCCTCACGTTTATGGCCTGTCACCCACAGAATCGGCGATTTCGGATCTCAAGGCAAAGATCCAATTTCTGTCTTAACGAGTAACCCTTAAAGTCTCATGAAAAGACCTTTACCTTTATCATTAGGCAAAACCTAACTAATTAAGATCTGCGTATGAGGGAACGAGAGGAGTATCTGTTCGAATTGTTTGAAAACCTTCTCAGGATTAAGAACGAATGTTCCTGCAAGATCTTCTCCGAATGCGGATTATCCGACATTACCATCAGACAGATCGCGTATCTGAAAACCATCGATGAACAGGGTGATATCACCTTCAGCAGACTTGCCGAGATCACCAGGAACTCAAAGCCTACGATCACCGAGACGATCAAGAAGTTTATCCAGATGGAGTGCGTGTACCGCGAACGCTGCCCCGATGACGGGAGGGTCCTGTACATCCGCCTGACTGGAAAAGGGCAGAGGATCGCGAGAGCCGAACGCGACTCTCTGCGCCAGGTGATCGGACGGATGATGGATTCCCTGGATACACATGAGCAAGAACACCTCATCGGGCTGCTGAAAAAGGTCGGGTAATGGTTTACCAGGCATATCTGTTTGGCAAAATTTTAAACTAAATATTGAGGAAACCAATGCAATCAGGACACACTGATACTTCACAGGAATTGATCGTTGTACCGCTCTTTGAGATCGTCGTCTATCCGGACAGCCGGACAAAATTCCCGGTCGACCGGGCTACGGGTGAGCTCCTGCTGGCCCAAATGGCAGATGCCGGAAGTGCATATGGAATCGGGCTGACGGTAAAGAGCGGTAATGAGCCTTCTGAACTCGCGAGCGAGATGTTCTACCAAATCGGAAACCTTCTCCGAATCCTGCGAGTGCAGCCCGCAGACGAAGGATATCTGGTATTTGCACAGGTCGTGCAGCGGGTACAGGCTATCTCTCTCCACCAGAAGGGCGTGCGGTTCTATGTCATGTATACGCCGGTCCCCGACCTTCTGGACGCGGAGGACGAACTGAAAACCAGGATCCTATCAGACATCAGGACCACCGTGCAGGAGATCAGCAGCAGATTCCCTGGCTCTGAACAGGTCATCCAGACCCTCGACAGGATGGACTCCATCGACCAGATCATGGGTTTCGTCATGCCCTTTCTGCCGGTCGATCTCGAGGAAAAACAGGCCTTACTGGAAATCGTCTCTGTCCGGAAGCGGTATCTCGCATTCCTTGACCTGCTGGTCAGGACAAGGGAGGACATCAACCTCCGGATCGAGATGGCCAAGAAAGTCTCCGATCGGGTAAACAAGTCGAATCGTGAAGCGATGCTACGGGAGCAGCTGCGGGTGATCCAGGAAGAGCTCAACGAGAGCGAAGGCGCATCCGGGGACACCGGATACCGGGAACGGATCAACAACTCAAAGATGCCCGATGAGGTGCGCAAAAAGGCCCTGGCAGAGGTGAAAAAACTCGAGAACGGGGGCAGCCAGAACCACGAAAGCGCAGTGATCCGGAACTACCTCGATCTCCTGCTCAACCTTCCCTGGGTAACGGAAGATAAGAAGAGTATCGATATTGAACAGGCCCGTCTGGTGCTCGAGAGCCACCATAATGGCCTTGAAAAGGTCAAGGAACGGATCATCCAGCACCTCGCGGTCATGAAACTGAAGCAGGAGAAGCAGGGCTCGATCCTCCTCTTTGCCGGCCCGCCCGGCACGGG
>JAJRCO010000081.1 GCA_028678905.1 Methanomicrobiales archaeon | reverse complement strand
TGGCTTTCTTCGTACTGCGTATAACGCTGAACCTGTAGATTCAGGAACCCAGCCTAGGGATGAAGTGAAGGAACTCTGGCCAAGATTCTGGTCTCGTGCCTGTACTGGAGAAAATCTTTCCTTCGATCTTTCCCATCAAAGGGTGGGATCACCCACAATCCCTGAGTCTTTCCCAGGATCAAACGGGAGACGAAAGTTATATTTTAGGCCCGCACTTTTGCACCGCGATTGCTCTTTCTCAGAAAGATATGTTCCCTAGTACCTATGAGTGCCTTATCGCGATATCCGAGAGCACATTGGCCGCATCCTCACATTTATCGGTCGCGATTTCAAGGTAGTCGTAGACGTCTTTCAATTTGATAATGGTGATCGCATCCTGAGTCTTGAACAGGTCCATGATTGCATGTGCCAGCACATCATCGGCGAGATTTTCCAGTCGGTTTACTTCGATGCACCGCGTTTCGATCAGCCGCGGATCCTTGATGGAGCGGATGTGCCGCACCGCTTCCTGGAGCTCCGCGACGGAGAGACGAATCAGTTTGGCTAGCTCCCGCATATGGGAATCGGTTTCTGTGATGCTGTAGTTGAACATCTTCTGGGTGGTTCCATCGATGTAGTCCAGGATGTCATCCAGCGCGGAGGCAAGGCGGGAGATCTCCTGGGGTTCCATAGGAGTGATGAAGGTCACGTTCAGCTGCTCGTAGATTTCATGCGTAATTCGGTCTCCCTCATGTTCGAGGTTCTCGATATTCTGGATCTTGGATTTCACATCGGTGTAGTCTTCCACCAGAGCGACCAGCGCGTTGGCCGCCTCCATGACCACTTCCGATAAACGCTCGAAATGGTCGAAGAAGACCTTATCCTGGGGGATCACCCATTCTCGAATGCCCATATCATTCGATCATCACGGTGAAGATGGAAATATTCTGCGGTTTATATTCCGGGGGCGAGCAAGCGGAACGCGTATCCAATCACCCAGGACACCAGAATGGCCAGCGGAATGGTGATCAACCATCCGACAATGATAGTGCGAAACACGTTCCACTGCACCGCGCTCTTCCCCCGGGTCATCCCCACTCCCACGATAGTCCCATTGATCACATGGGTGGTGGAGACAGGAATCCCCGCGGTGATCACCGCCGAAAGAACCATTCCTCCGGAGATGGTGGCCGAAAATCCCTGATAGGGGCGGATGCGGGTGATCTTTTTTGCTACCCTTTCAATGACCCCCCATCCCCCGAAGAGAGTTCCCAGACCGATCGCTGCGGCCGAAGCAGCGGTCACCCACAGCGGTACGATGAATTCCCCCAGCACACCTTCTGCAATCAGGAGGGCCGTGATGATGGCGATGGCATGCTGCCCGTCATGTCCTCCATGACTTGTCGCCTGGAATGCACTGCCGGCCACGTGAAGAGGCCGGAAAATTCTTCTTCTGATGTTCTGGCGGGAGTGGCGGAACAGGTACGAGATCAGGACATCGAACAGAAAGGCAGCCAGAAAACCGAGGATGGGGGAAACAATGATGAAGACCAGGATCGCGGAGATGCCAGAGAGGTAGAGGGTGCCAGATATCATCAGGAACGTAATGGAGAGGGATGCCCCGACAACCCCGCCGGCATACAGGGATTGTATCGGTGGAATCTGAAAGGTCCGGGCAATTGGCAGAAAGAGGATGATCCCAGCCCCCGCACCGATGGCGATCGCAAGGCCAAGACTCCCCAGTGTATCTCCCCCGGGAAGTATCAGAATATCTGCGCCCTGGAGGGCGATGCCCGCCCCGATCAGCCCTCCGACCAGGGCGTGCGTGGAAGAGATGGGAAGTCCGGAGAAGGTGGCGAGGATTACCAACCCAGCGGCAGCAGAGATTGCGATCAGCAGCAGGGTTGGAGTGATACCTGAGGGAGTGAGAATCCCTTCCCCCAGGGTGCGGGCGATGGCCGCGGTGAAGAGAAAAGGGCCCAGGAAATTGAACAAGGAGGCAAGAGCGATCGCCCGCGGGGGATGGAGGGCGCGGGTAGCCACTATGGTGGCGATGGAATTGGCCGCTCCGTTCAGGCCGTTTACGAAGTTAAACAGGAGGGCGAGCAGGATCCCGATGATCAGGAGGATGCTCATACATGGTGCATGGAGATGTCGTTCAATACGTGCCCGACATTATTGCATCGGGCAAGCACTTCCTCCAGATTTTCGTAGATATCCTTGAATTTGATGATCAGGACTGGTTCCTGTGTCTTGAATAGGTCAAGAATGGCACTCGAGAGGAGCTCACGGGACTGGTTCCAGAGCTGGTTTATCGCGAGGCTCTTCTCTTTTACTTCCAGGGGCTTCTTCAACGTGGCCAGAAGTCCTACCCCCTCCTCGATCTCTTCGGCACATTTTATGATCAGGGATGAGAATTCCTGCAGGATCTCATTGGTTTCAGTAATCCCGTAGTTGCAGAGCTGATGGGAGACCCAGTCGATGCTGTCGATCACATCGTCCAGCGCCGGCGCGAGCCTTCCGATTTCCTCGGGCTCGAGGGGGGTGATGAGAGATTCGTCCAGGCGTTCGTAGATATCCCGCGTGGTTCCGTCTGCGTCATGCTCCAACTGCCGGATCATGTGACATTTCTGGTGTGCCGAAGAGAGATCGGTGGTCAGATCGGCGAGATGTTCTGCCGCCTGTTTCAAGGTAGAAGTCATCCGGGTAAAGAGCTGAAAAAACACTTTGTCCTCCGGGAGGATCAGGTCCTGGATGCGCATAGCTACCATATTCTTTTTCTTTTCAAAAAGGAGCTGCCTAGGAAAATTGAGGAAAGTCAGACCCGCGGTTCATTCACTGTACGAAACTGAAACCGGAGCCCCGCAGAAAAAGAGTGGACTGGGCGGGAATTGAACCCGCGGCCTCTTCCATGCCAAGGAAGCGATCTACCACTGATCTACCAGCCCGTGCCTACTATCATTAACTGTGCAACGATAAAAGAATTGTTTTTATCAACCCGAAAATTCTCTCCATTCGTTCCGCTAAAATTGTATTTTATGTCGGCTCAAAATTTGCAAGCCCCCGGTGCTTTTTCATCCGGGCAAGGGGCGTCATGTCTTGCGGGACCCCTCTCCCTCTTTCTGGTAGGGTATGGGAATATACTCCACAGATGGCCGCCGCTGCATTGCCTGCGGGAAGAGGTCCATCAGCTGATAGATCTCGCGGGGGACCTCGTCGGAAACCGGCAAGCCCATCTCCTTTGCCTGATCGAAGGTGATGGGGTAGTCGTGGGTCCAGCGGCC
Source organism: Methanomicrobiales archaeon (assembly GCA_028678905.1). GTDB lineage: Archaea > Halobacteriota > Methanomicrobia > Methanomicrobiales > JACTUA01 > JAJRCM01. The sequence goes on along the minus strand of JAJRCO010000081.1, from coordinate 1,380 downwards.
TTCCGTGAGCTGGAGTGCGATCTGCTCGGCCCGGGTATCGTCCATGGTCCCGTGCAGGAGCCTCACGATAAACTCTCTCATCTGGGTCTGGGCTTTCTCCGCAATATCGGAAAGGATGAACGTCTTGTCATCGATGTCTGCCGGAGATTTCTGCTGGAGTACGCGGAGGATGGAGGAAGCGGGGAACTCCCCTAGCTGGGGATCTACGGGGCCCAGCACCGCGTTTTCGTCCATGATCACCTCGTGGGCGGCCAGGCAAAGGAGAGTCCCCCCGGACATGGCGTAGTGGGGGACAAACACCGTAACCGCTCCTTTGTGGCGGCGCAGGGCCATGGCGATCTGCTCTGAGGAGAGGACCAGTCCACCCGGGGTATGGACGATGAAGTCGATAGGCATATTTTCCGGGGTGAGGCGGATCGCCCGGAGAATCTCTTCGGAATCGTTGATATCGATGTAGCGGAGAATGGGAATGCCCAACAGAGACATCGTCTCCTGGCGGTGGATCAGGGAGATCACCCGGGATCCCCTCTTCAGTTCCAGGCCTCGCATGACCTGCAGCCTCTTTTTCTGCACCGCCCTTTGCTGGACAATGGGAAGGAAGAGCAGAATGAGGAAGATTACGACAAGTATTGTCCAGATATCGAAGGTGAAAGATACCATGGGTTTTCAGGGCTCTTTCCGTTCTTTCAGGTAGATAAGGATATCCTGGACCCGTTGCCGGGATTCAGGTAGTGCAGGGCGGGCCACGACCTGCCCGTTCTCCAGGAAAAGCCGGAGGAGAGGCACTGCTCCCGCAGGCGGGTCAACTTCTTCCGGAAGGACCCGGTGTTCGAGCGGCGAGAGCGCGTACACCTGTTTCACCGCACTCCGCTTACCCCGCTTCGCATAAGGCCTCCCCTCGATCTCCACGATGTCCAGCGCAAAATCGATGACCTGGGCGTTGGCGATAGACCCTCCGACCCCGAACGCATCCACGAGGTCCCAGTAGCAGGCCACGTCTTCACGGTCCAGGCCTCCGGTGAGGAAGATCTGCACAGACTCGTAACCCGCGGCGTCCAGCTCCCAGCGGACCTCTTCGAGAATAGCCCGCATGTCCCCCCGCCGGGATCCCGGGGTGTCCAGCCGGACCGCGGACGCTCCGGTCCTTGCCGCGATGAGCGACTCCCGTTTCTCGTCACAGTGGGTGTCGCAGAGCATGATGCGGGGAACGTCCGGGGGGGCGAGCCGATCGAAAGCCCGGAAGGCCTGTTCCGCTGAAGGATGGCAGATAATGAAGGCGTGGGGCATGGTGCCCACCACCGGAACGCCCGGCGGGGCGGTGATGTTGCTTGCTCCCGCTGCCCCTCCGATCCAGGCTGAGCGCTCGATCATGAGGGCGAT
>JAJRCO010000093.1 GCA_028678905.1 Methanomicrobiales archaeon | reverse complement strand
TGCCGTCTTGCTCGACGAGGCATCGAATCAGCATACGTGCCCTTCAGTTTGGCACATTCGCGGTATTCGAGAATGAGCCTGACTACAGGGTACTCTCTTTTGAACTGTTCGAGCGTTTTCTTGCCGGTCGAGAGTCGGCCGCCGCGGGTTTTTTTGATTTGGACGGTGGAGTCGAGATGGATCCCGAGGACGTCGTAGAGGAGACGACCAACCTGTTCTGATGAATCCACGCTAAGATCAAATCGGCTTTCGCTCCCGGCGTAAACATCGCTTGTGCCCACAACGACATCGATATCCTCCTCGTCTTCCGTACTCAACTCCACAAACCGGTCCAGCTTGTCCGGCGGTATTTCGTTCACAATATCGGCCCTGAGATCACCCATCCGAGTGCCGAGCCGGCTGGACAACTCAGCGAAGTGCTCCGGGTCGATCCGCATCCCATAACGGGTCATTTGAGAAATCATCGGGAGCGGCAACACGTCGAGCCGACGGATGTTCTCCGGGTCGGGGTGGTCGGGGATGGTGATGCCGCCGAATAGTGCCATCAGCTCAACAGCGCCTTGATCAAATCGTTCGTCGTCGTCTCAGCCGGATAATGCTCCACCCGCGGCAGATGGTAGAACACGCATCCGCTGTGTTCACGACCCACCAGCAGGATCCGCTTACCGGACGGAATGGCAATGCCGAACTCGACGTACTTGCCGCGGCCTGGACGATCGCCGTAATTGTCGGAAAAGTGAACGAGAGCATCGGCCGATAGTACATCCTCCACGTCCTTCACCGCTTCGTCCTGCATGACCTTAGGGTCGTACGGGTTGTCGGGATTGGCGTCGATCCAACGAGAGGTTACGGTGATGCCGGCGACCTCCAGTTGTTGCTTCACCGTCCGAAGCATTTCTTTGGCGGCGTAGTTGTGGGCGAGGTAAACTTTCATTTGCGCTCCTTGTAAAGGCCATCGGGAACCGTGGGGCCGCCGCCTTGATCGAGATAGACGCATTCCATCATGGCATTGTAAGCGATCGCGGCCAGTTGCATCCGCAGATCGCCGAATTTATCATGCGGCTTTCGGCTGACGTAATCCGCGATATGGCCGATAATATGATTGATCGGCGATTTCTCGCCTTCCAGCCGGCCATCGGCGTATTGCTCGACCGAGCCATACTTCTCGTTCGCGTAATGCGCGATCTTGCCCATCAGGATGATAAAGGGCCAGTACAACCGACTGGATTGATGATCGACCGGCTGCCGCTTCGGCACCTTTACCGCTAACCTACTACGATTACAATTTGCACACTGAGATTTCTCTGCGTAATTTGTAAACGCACAGACAGGACAATCCCACGCAACTAGATCGGCAGCTGCCACAATAGATGGCATTTCCGGCACCGCATTCGATTGTTGATCGGCCACATCATCTGTGATCGATGGAATAGAAGGCAAAGTAGTCGTTTCATTCATACTCCCCTTTCGCACTCCCTGAGAATCGTCGTTCACGCAACCCTCCATTCTTGCTGCACTATCCGTTTCCGTTCACCTTTCAACCACGTCGCCAGCTGCCCGGTCCAGTCAGCGTCACCACAGGCATACTGGACCTGCTTCTCCATCGATGCATGGATTATAGACTGGCGAGGCATTCGGCCTACACTTGCTTCGATATCCTGGAGCCAAGGGCGGCCAATCAGCCGCATCGTGACCTCGCCCTTCGCGTACTTCGGCGGCTGCCATGGATCGTAGTCGCTGTCCATGTGGTTCATCACTCGACGCAGCACGGCCTCGCACTCGTGTGGATGGTACTCCGTCTTTTCTAACCGGTGGTTTTTCCCGCATGCCGGACATCCTTTGCCTTTTGGGTGATGGGTCGATTCTCTCATGGATTGGGTCGAAAAAGCAAGGGATTCCGCGAGCCAATCGTCAAGTTTTTGTTTGGAGGCTGGCGTCACTACTTCGTCGTACGAGGTCATGCGGAAGCCGAAGATCCGGTAGATGGCGGCTTTAAGTCCTTGGGGGAGGATGCCGCCCAGATGGTAGATCTCCTGCATGGTGTCCCGAAGGTTTACGCGTCCAGCCAAATGTATACCCACGGACGACAATTCCTCCAGATCATAAACCGAATTGTGCATGATCACTTCGTTGAAATTCCACGCGAGCGCCGTGTCAAAATTTTCAACCGCCTTTTTGTTATTGGCTAAGATCATTCGTGCGAATCCAGGTCGGGTGGAAAACTGGATCGAGTACAAGCGGCCTTCGTCAGACTCAGTGTCGACTGCGAGTTCGTAGCCCGGCACGTCTTCCATCGCGACCCATACGTCGTCGGGATGCTCGATCAGCCGATAATCCGTCTTATAATCCGTGGTTTCCGGCGGCTTCCACTCACCCCGCAGCCATCTACCGAAGTTTTTCCAATCTTCCAGCAGTGGGATCATGTACCGCGTCTCTCTGAGCCCAGCGGCAGGATGATACATTGGTACAAGCCAGCCACCAACCCCGGTCTTTAAGAAACTGTCGCACTTCTTTGGGAAGCCATGCTCCAGTTCCAGATTGACTCCGAACAAGGATGAGGCGGTTGCACCCGCAGCGACTATAATCTCTGGCTGAACAGTACATATCTCCTCGATTAGATGGTTGGGTGCACAGGATGTCAGTTGTTTTTCGGTCGGCCGGATGTCAACACCGTTCCGCTCGCAGCGGCACAGCATGCAGTTGGTGATGAACACATCGCGACGTCCGAGTCCGGCCAATCCAAAGTACGTATGGTCCTGCTCGCGGCCGCTAACACCAACAAAGGGAATGCCGTCCTTATCCTCATTCTTGCCTGGGCCCTCACCGATCAACATTATACGTGCGTTTCGTGGGCCGATAGGATACACTATCCGTTTACCCGTACATTCGGCGCAGCGACCGTATAACCAACTCATCGCGCTCCTATCGACCGCAAGATCTTGTACGCCGTCGTCTTGTGCATCTTCAAAATCACACACGGACGTTTAATTGTGCGGTGAATCTGGTACAACCGGGCGAACTCGTCCTTGCGTTCTTTTGAAAGCCGCTTGAACAACTCACCGCCCGTCTCGTACGTTTTGGCATGCAGTCTCGCGTAACACCGGCGGCGACGCTCAGACCGGCAGATGCGACAATTCGTGAATCCGCGGCAATCCACGTATGTGTTCGTATCTGTCCATCTGTGTCTGCCAGATCGGCAGTGCGTCGTGTTTTTAGGCGTTGCCATGATGGATCCAATCGATGATTTTCTTCCGTCCAGTTGGGCCGATGCCAGGGAGATCGCCCCAAGCCTCGAACTTTGCGATGTCAGCTGGTACTGCAAATCTCGACGCGAGATCGAATGTTTTCTTGTCGCCCATCCCAGGCAATTGGTAGAGCCAAGATTGAACCGGAGTGGCCGCCGACTGGAAGAACCCCTTGCCTTGTCGTGGCGGGATTGGGGCCGGCGCGTAGATTACTCGTTTGTCTTCGTGTTCGGACCATGGGCGTTGCCATTGATCGTGCCAGTCGACGAGGGTTGCGACAGTTTCGTCTTCGTCAAACGTACGCCAAACCATAACCCCACCAAGAATCCGTAAGCGATTGAGAAAATGACTGACTTCAGCATATCGAAACTGTCCTTTCGGTTGATGCCACGGCCATCCAATCTCAAGCATGCCGCCCTCCGCCCGCCGCCATGCACCCTCGACGATCAGATAGTAGTAATCGTAACAGTCGAGCGCGCGGCCGACCTGTCCACCGCCCAATCGTTTGGATCGGATCGAGTCCAGCAGATCGGTGATAGTCTTCCTCTCTACGCCCACCAGCGCCGTACCGTCGGGCCCATTGCCGTCCCACTGGAAGTCCGTCGCAACCCCAGGTACGGACTCGGCGTCACAGCCGAGTTGGCGGATACCAGTCAAGAGTTCTCGGGATCCAACTGCCGAATCGACGAGAATCATCGGAGTAGGTCGGCCTCCAGCGCATCGATATGCGTGTCCAATGACATCTGCAACAGCCGTTGATCCACGTACATCCCAGCACCATAGAAGCTGCGGTAGGGTAAGAGTCGGCGGTAGTTCACTAGGCCGATCAAATTCTTCCGGTGATAAAGGTAGCGGACAAAGGCCAACTCGTCCTCGCTCGACCACGTCATTGGTTCCAGCTCGGCGAGGTTGATCGTTTCTGTTTGGTTAGCCATTGGGAAGTCTCGAGTGATTCTCGGCCATGCGGAGAAGTTCATTGTCGACCTCATCATCCACCATCATGTTACGATCGACAATCTCCTGCACGACCTGCTCGTCCACGCCCTCACCGTTCTTCAT
>JAJRCO010000095.1 GCA_028678905.1 Methanomicrobiales archaeon | reverse complement strand
GAACATTGACCAGGAACGAGATGATGGTCCAGAGAGTTGTCCTTCCCGGGACCATCCTTGAAATTACCGGATCGGGTTATGTACCGGAGGGAAGGTTCATCCTTGAAGGAGAGGAGATCGATCCCCACAGTCATCCTGGCCTCCTGGCCTTCCTGAAGGCCGCCTATCTTTCCAGCACCGCCCGGCGGGTGATGAAGGAGGACCAGTACCAGATCATCGGTTCACCTACCGAGGGTGCGCTCGTCGTGGTGGCTGCAAAGGCGGGAATCGCAGAGATCCCGGTAGATCCTGGTCCCCAACAGGAGTTCTCCTTCGATTCCTCGCGAAAAAGGATGACCGTAATCTATCAGGGAGAAGCAGGAGAGATAGCCTACGTAAAGGGGGCCCCGGAAGTCATTCTCGAGCGATCCTCTCGTATGCTTTTTAATGGTAATGAGGTCCCGATCACTCCTCCGGACAGGGAACGTCTGACGGGCATCTATGAGTCATGTGCGGGGAAAGGGCTTCGGGTTCTCGGGGTCGCCCGCCGGGTTCTTCCCGCGGATCTAGAACGCACCGAGGATGCTGTTGAAACCGATCTGATCTTCCTGGGATTTGCCGGCATTATCGATCCTCCGCGTCCGGAAGTGAAAAGAGCCCTCGAACTCTGCCGTACTGCCGGTATCGACGTCATCATGATTACCGGGGATGCTCCCCTCACGGCCCAAGCGGTGGGTGAGGCAGTCGGCCTCCAGAGCCAGGGGGTGCTTACCGGAAAGGAGCTCACCAGCCTAAGCGACGAGGAACTGGGGAAGGCTCTTCGCTCCATTAAGATCCTTGCCCGCACTTCCCCGGCTCATAAAGTCCGGGTGATCGAGGTCCTCAACCGTGAGGGTAAGAGCGTGGCCATGACCGGAGACGGGGTGAATGATGCCCCCGCCCTTAAGAAGGCTCAGATCGGAATCGCCATGGGAATCAAGGGCACCGACGTCGCCCGGGAGGCGAGCGATATGGTCCTGGTGGATGATAACTTTGCCAGCATCGTCGCCGGGATCGAGGAGGGAAGGAGGGAGTACGACAACATCGTGAAATTCGCCCGGTATCTGCTCTCGTCCAACATGGGCGAGGTGGTGGTGATCGCGGGGGTTCTCCTCCTGAACCTGCCCCTGATCCTCCTTCCGGTCCAGATCCTCTGGATTAACCTGGTCACCGACGGAGCGCCGGCCCTTGCGCTGGGGGTGGAACCAGCAGAAAAGGATATCATGGCCCAGAGGCCCCGGAATCCGGAGGAACCGGTGCTTACCCGGAGAACGATCGTCATGATCCTCCTCCTGGGTATCTATGCAGGGCTCGCCACTATCCTGATCTTCCAGCAATCCCTCTCCGGTGGCCTGGAGAGGGCCAGAACCATGGCGTTTGCCGGCCTGATCCTGATCGAGCTCTGGAATGTCCTGAACTTCCGGTCCTTTCGCCACCCTCTGGCCCGGATCGGGTTATTTTCCAACCGCTACCTCCTCCTGGCCCTGCTGGCCAGCGTAGCACTGCTCCTCCTGGTGGTGTACCAGCCCCTGTTCCAGATCTTTCTGGGAACGACGGCACTTCCTACCACTGACTGGTTGATCCTGGTTCTGCTGGGACTTCCCCCGGTGCTCTGTGGCGAACTCTATAAGTATCTGACCGGTCACCCTGCTGTCTCCTAAACTATTATATGTTTGATCTGCAAGTGGGTGGTGGAGGAACGACCTTGACGACCATGCTCCAGGACGTGGGTGCCATCATCGATGCCATGAAACGCATCCAGGACAGCCCCTTCTATAAGTTTATGACGTATATCCAGGAGAAAAACTCTGAGGACCGCGTCTTTTCCCATGTCCGCAAGGAATTTCCGGAAATCCTGGAGAACCTGGATCACCTGGAATTTCTTATCGCACACGAGCTCATCTGGATAGAGATGAACGGAACCATCCGGCCGGGTAAAGTGGGGGAGTACCTGTACTCGGTCGTATCAAAGATCTCCAAGTGGAACAAGTAACAGGATGGATTTTCTCTCTCTTCTTACCTACCCGGTGGCATTCTACCTGATGTTCTCCAGTTCGGGAGATAACACCGCTGCATCGATGGGCCCGGTAGTGGGAAGCGGTGTCCGAAGCTTCTGGGAGGTGATCCTCATCATCGCGGTATTCGGAACCCTGGGTGCGGTGCTGCAGGGGTCCGCGGTGGAACAGACACTCGGAGGAGGAATCATCATGGATGCGTTACCGGGATATGCGGCAGTGATCATCATCCTCACCACGGCACTCTGGGGCTCTGGTTTCCTACTCGGTTTTGTGCCGGTCTCCACGGCGTATGCGGTGATCGGGGCTTCGATCGGAACGAGTCTCTATTTGGGAACCACCCTTAACTGGCAGCTGATCGGATTCATCGTCCTGGGATGGTTTATCACTCCTTTCGTCGCTCTGGCGATATCCCTGGGGATTGCTTGGTATATACTTCCATTCCTGCGGCTGAGAGGAAAGAATCCTCTTAATACCTATCGTATTCTTTCTGTTCTGCTCACGGCAGGGGCATGTTTCCAGGCGTATACCTTCGGAGCAAACCGGATCGGGTTTGTCACCGGCCCTATCCGTCAGGCCTTCGGAGAGGCATCAACACCCCTGTATCTGCTTGCGATCGTGGGGATGATCCTGGGCCCGGCGGTGGTGGGCCGACGGTTCATCAAGGTGCTCGGGCGGGACATCACTCGGCTCGATCCTGGACAGGGGTTCTCGGTCAATATGGGTTCGGCGGTTTCGGTGTACGCGATGACGCTGTTCGGTCTTCCGGCCTCTTTCGATATCGCCACAGTGGGGGGCGTGGTGGGTGCGGGATCTTCCAAAGGACTGCACCAGGTGAGGACCCGGGTGGTCAAGAAGATCGCCATCACCTGGGTGGGGAGCATCGTACTCTCCCTAATCACCGCATATCTGCTGGCGTTCGGGTACAACGCGTGGGGAGGATTGACGATATGACCCTGCGGGAGCGGATAATCAAGATATTTTCCCCCAAAGGAGGAGTATGGTTTCTCTCTCCCGGCCTGGTGGGAAGGGAAGAGCAGGAAGTTATTCAGGATCTGGAGTGGTATGCGGACCGCTTTGTGCACGCGATGAGCGGCATAGAGGATCTATCCCGCGCCTACAGTAAGGCGGAGGGGGATGTCTTTAATGGTGTCCTCCTGCAGATCGATCAGGACTGCGACGATTCAGAAGGTGTGCGGAGGAAGATCATCCATCGGATCACTGATCAGCGGTTATTTTTTCCCGATTCCCGCAAAGACATGCTCCGCCTCCTCAACAGCATGAGTCTTGCCCTGTTCCATCTAAAAGGATTCAAGACGCTGGCTGTTCCTCGAAAACCTCTGGATGACGATGAGCAATATGTCCTCACGGAAGTGGCGATAACTGAGATAAAACTTGCCGGAACTCTCTCCGATGCCGTTCGGTACGTAAACGAAGATCCCATGACGGCCTTGGAAAAGATCGAGCACGAATACTCCTATCAGGAAGAGGTATTCCACTGGGTAGAAGAATTGCGGCGAATCAGGGAGAGAAATCCCCCTTCCGAAGAGGATATTCGGTGGATCCTGTTCCTGCAGCAGGTGATACAGATAACCCAGGACATCCTCGGTGCTCTCAATCACGTCCAGGAAATCGCGATTCAGTATTTGTAAGGTAAAAAAGCGGGATACGTCTATACAGGTGATTTTGCATTCAGGAACGTACCTTTATCATACCCGCTGCCTATGTGCCCTATTCGCCGGTGTTTGATGAAAGAAAGGTACGTGATCGTAGGTGCTGTGATCGTCGCGGTTTTTCTGGCCGGATGTACCGGCGGACCGGGACCGGGCATGCCAACTCCGCCACCTCCCTCGCTTACACCGATCGTCCCGGTGACCACCTTTCCCACCCTTCCGGTCACCCCACCGGAAAATATCAGTGTCAACTGGGCAGGGTACGTGGTGGAGACGACCTTTGAGTATCCGGACAAGAACGCGATTGAGGCCGTGGAAGCGGTCTGGAATGTGCCTGCGGTGAACTGCTCCTCCGCCGAACGGAAGGAATATTCATCTGCGTTCTGGGTGGGAATCGACGGATTTTCTTCGGGGAGTGTGGAACAGATAGGAACCGATTCGGATTGTATCAGGGGCAGCGCGGTGTACTATGCCTGGTACGAACTGTACCCCCGGGACAGCGTCACTCTTGACCTTGTGATCACCTCTGGTGACGAGATCCACGCGAAAGTCATGTATCTTGGCGATCGGCAGTTCATGTTCTCCCTTACCGATATCACCAGTAACCAGAGTGTGTATCTCAATGAGACCACTACCACCACCGTAGAACGCAATTCGGCAGAATGGATCGCCGAGGCACCAGTATACCGTCATCAGATTCTGCCTCTTTCAGAGTTCGGCCCGGTAGAATTCATGAATGTCTCGGTTACGGTAAACGGGACAACTGGTCCCATCATAAGCGATCAATGGGAATATCGGTCCATCGTGATGGAAGCGCCAGACGGGACCCTCAAGGCATTCCCCACCGGGGTGGTGAATGAAAATCGTTTCACCATCATCTGGGAGCACCGATGAGTCCCCTTACATGGTTCTTTTTCCTTATCAGATCCATCCGCACCGGGATCCCCCCGGGAAGTGTCGCGGATCGATTGGTGATGTCCCCCTCCGCTTTCTCAAAAGGATTTGACTTCACCGTATCCGGATCTATCTTCGGTCGGTGTACCTTTAATGTACCGTTACGATATAGGAAACAGCAGCAGGATGTATTGAGAATAACGAGGGAGCTTCGCGGGTTATTGCGGAAACACTTCACTCAGTCCCCTGCCCCGTTTCTTGATGTTTCCATTCCTATCGGTCAGGTAGTGTATCGGTCACTAGAATGGATCGTTCCTTGGTCACTGGGCTTTCCCGGGACCGGAGATGATTGCGAAAATCCTTCTCTAAACTTTATTTTCATTTTTCCTCGTTTTCCTAATTCTGGGCTGTTTCTTCGATGAGCACCAGATACGACACGATGGTGGGCGGAAAAAGGAAATGTCCTTAAAATACTAGTATAATACCTAGGATGTTCAGCCTGAATTCCCCGACAGATGAAACGCAACAGCCAGACTGATGGGATAATGTACTAATACGTCCCATTTTACGGATAGATATTTATGAAGGCACCCGCAGGAGGCACTAGATCCACCGAGACTTCACCCGATGCGGCCTTCACTGCGGAGTGCACCCTTCTCTGTCTGGATTGCCTTGAAGGAATGAGGGGCCTTCCATCAGGGAGCGTTGACCTCATTGTCACCTCGCCACCGTACAATATCGGTAAGCCCTACCGGAGATATGACGATATGCGTCCCCGGGAAGAATATCTTACCTGGATGGAACGGGTGGCCAAGGAATCCCGGCGCATCCTCAAGGAAAATGGGTCTTTTTTCCTCAATGTCGGGTCCAAACCGACCGATCCCTGGATACCGCTGGATGTAGCCCAGCGGTTCCGGGCCCATTATGCGCTCCAGAATGTGATGCACTGGATCAAATCTATCGCTATAGAAAAAGCGGATGTTGGACAGTATGACCTGATTCAGGATGATATCGCGGTGGGGCACTATCAGCCGGTAAGGAGTCCCCGCTTCCTCTCCCAGTGCCATGAATACATCTTCCAGTTCTCGCCCCATGGGGATACCGTCCTGGATAAGAAAGGCATCGGTGTGAAATACCAGGATAAGAGCAATATCGGCAGATGGAAAGGATCAGCGGAGGATCTCCGCGACCGGGGAAACACCTGGTTCATCCCTTATCCTACTATCAGGAATGCCCGGTCCCATCCCACCACCTTTCCGGTGAAACTGCCCGAGATGTGCATCCGCCTGCACGGATATACCCAAAAGACACTGGTCCTCGACCCATTCATGGGAACAGGGAGTACCGCGATCGCCTGCCGCTGTCTGGGGGTGCGCTTCCTGGGATTTGAGATCGATTCCCACTACCGGGACCTGGCAGAGGAACGCATTTCCCGTAGGGAAGAAGAGAGAGGGAACTAGAGGGGTATTATTCGGCGGACTGAAAAAGAACAGAGCGGATGGGAAAAAAATGCGGTATTCGCGCTCGCCTCAGCAGACGAGGGGAGCCGTAATATAACGCGGTTCACGGTGAATGACCGTGGGGATGGTCTCGGCATTGGTCCAGACCTCGGCACTTCCGTCCGGGAAACGGATGGTGGTAACAGCGGGAGAAAAGTCCGCCTGAACAAGAGGGGCAAACCAGTACTGCTGCAGAGCCGTTCCTGCCTCAGGAAAACGCAGGGTGGGAGTGATAAAAATACGGGCGCCCTCTTCATTATAGACGGAGGCAAAGCGATCTACTGAGAACATTACGGAGTCACCGCTCACCTCCTGGATCGTCACTGGCTGCCCGGTCAGACCCTCGATTGCATTTCTGAATTCCTGTGCCGGATCGGCGATCTGGAGGAATACTGCAAAGCGCTCATACCAGGTGAGCGAATAGGTGAAAGACACCCCCGCTCCGCCCTCTTCCTGTACGTCGATATCCAGGATGTCCGAGGAAAAACCCAGCACCGGCGTTATTAACAGGACCGCGAGAAGGAGGATGCAGAGAAGGATTCTCATACTGCTCATTCGGTCGATACCCAGATAAAGATAATGGGAACATGGGATTGGTAGAAGCCCCGAGATGGAGTAAACAACGCCGAATGGGCAGTAAGTAAAATACCCGAAGACTCCTCTCCAAATGGTATCGAAATCCCTGCATCCCTGTTCATCCATGGATACCGGATGTATATGTTGAGTTTTCAATTCTCTCTAACGAAGCCGATGCCCTGCTTCGATATCCTTATG
>JAJRCO010000366.1 GCA_028678905.1 Methanomicrobiales archaeon | reverse complement strand
CGGCGCCCTGTTCCGCGCACACCTGGTGGACGAACTGTACACCTACATCGGCAATTTCGTGATAGGGGGTGACGACGCCCCCACTCTATTCGATGGAACCGGCTTTCTGCGGGAGGAAGAGTTCGTGCGTTTTCACTGTGTGGGTTTATCGCCGCTGGATGAGGGCATCCTCATCCAGTGGAAGACGGTCGAAAAATAGGAATCAGGCGTGTTGATAGTAGTCGACTACTGTGTCCAACACATGGAAGCGTTCGCTCGTGATCAGCGTGACGTCGATATATGCACGGTCCTTCCCTTTTGTGCCGATGAAGATGACCGTGCTTCCCACCTTGGGTTCCAATGGTTTCGTACTGACCTGTCCATCTGAACGTACTACGGTAACATCGATAGATCGGACCTGTATCTGGCCCCTCCCGCCCCTGAAAGTGATGGTAATGGTGGGCTGTATCTGGTCACGGTCGACCTGGAAACTCAACTCTTTCCCTGAGGGCATCGTTACGGTCGGGCTGGGGAGCAGCGACCCACCACCCGTCACCGTCGGAGTGGTCAGTGTGGGGGAAGGTACGGTTGTGGTGACCGGCCCCGGAGGAGGGGTCTCCGTGCATCCGGCAAAAGCGGTGATCACAGCGATGGAAACAAGAAGCATCAGAAGGCAGGTTCGTCTCATATCAGTGAGTTTTAGGGTGTGAGCATATGAGCCTTATGACTCAAAAATAGCAAGGATTTTTAAGTCACAATAAGAACCTTCCTTCATGAACCTACGACAACCGAATGCGAATGAGGCCACCCTCACCGCGAACCGGTCCCGTGACGTTTCTCCGATGTCCGGGATCTGTACCCGCTGTATCGATGGATGCAAGGGTCTGTGCGAAATCTGGCTCTCCACCTTCCGGGGGAGAGAGACACTCTATCCAGGACCGTTTGGTGAGATGACCTCCGGGTCAGACAAGAACTATCCGGTCGACTATTCTCACCTGAACATCCAGGGATACGCGCTGGGTGCAAAGGGACTTCCAAAATCAATCGAGGCGGGGCCGGACACTGCGGTCTTCTACAACGTGGATACCGAGACCTCGTACGGATGGGACAAGAAAGTGAAGATGAAACTGCCCATCTTCACCGGGGCCCTCGGTTCCACCGATATCGCCCGGAAGAACTGGGAACACTTCGCGATCGGTGCTGCGATCTGCGGTATCACCCTGGTGTGCGGGGAAAACGTGTGCGGTGTGGACCCCGATCTCGTTCTCGACAACAAAGGGAAAGTTGTAAAGTCTCCCGAAATGGACCGCAGAATCGAGATTTACCGGAAATTCCACGATGGCTACGGGGAGATCCTGGTCCAGATGAACGTCGAGGACACCCGGCTGGGAACCGCCGAGTATGTGGCATCGAAACACAACCTGGACACCATTGAGCTGAAATGGGGCCAGGGCGCAAAATGTATCGGAGGAGAGATCAAGGTCAAAAGCGTCGACAGGGCTGTCGAACTGAAGAAGAGAGGATACATCGTCCTCCCCGATCCCACCCGGAAGGACATGCAGATCGCGTTCAAAGAAGGAGGCATCAAAGAGTTCGAGCGCCACTCCCGGCTCGGATTCGTGAGCAAGGAAGGCTTCATGGATGAGATCGACAGGCTTCGCGATGTCGGATTCAAACGGGTGACCGTGAAGACCGGCGCCTACTCGATGAGGGAGCTCGCTATGGCCATCCGCTGGGGTGCAGAGGCGAAGATCGACCTGCTCACTATCGATGGAGCCTCCGGCGGTACCGGCATGAGCCCCTGGCCAATGATGAACGAATGGGGCATTCCCACCTTCTACCTGCAGGCACTCACCTACCAGTTCTGCGAGACCCTTCGCGAACGCGGAATCCGGGTGCCGGACATCGCAATGGCGGGTGGATTCGCCGACGAACCGAACGTCTTCAAGGCGATCGCCATGGGAAGCCCCTACGTGAAAGCGGTGTGCATGGGAAGGGGCCTCATGATCCCCGGCATGGTCGGCAAGCATATCGGCGAATGGGTGAAGGAAGGAAACGTGCCACCCAACGTCGCTAAGTACGGAAAGACCCTCCCGGAGATCTTCATCACCTACGAAGAACTGAAAGAAAAATACGGCAAGAGATTCGAGCAGATCCCCACCGGGGCGATCGGACTCTACACCTACGCCCAGCGCTTCCGCACCGGACTCCAGCAGATCATGGCAGGAAGCCGGAATTTCGCCGTGAACACCATCTCCCGAAAGGACGTCATGTCCCTTACCGAGGAAGCCTCCAAGATCTCGGGAATCCCCTACATCATGGATGCCTACCGGGATGAGGCGGAACAGATCCTCGGTGAATAATCCAAAATTTTTCTTTTCCCGCCGATCGTATTTTCCCGATCTTTTCGAGTGATTGGGAGAGATCAATCACTCTTTCACCGAGAACGGATTTAGCGGCTCCCACTTTCAAAGGACATCGATGAGCCCATACGTCATCGTAACGGGAAGGGCACAATAACGTTATATAGTTAGAACAGGATGTGTCCCACCATGAACGGTAAATTTTTCTACCTGGTATGTGCCCTGATAGCGATAGGGGTCTGTTTCGCAGGATGTGCATCCCCCGGTCCGGTAACCCCGACACCCACTCCGACAACGATACCCCCAACCACCACGGTACCTGCGACGACCGTACCAACTACAACGGTGCCGTCGACAACCACTGCCACAATGACCATGACACTGCCTCCGACCACCACCAGCCCGGGTGCGGTAGAGGTGCATCTGGAGGCAAGAAACTTCGCGTTCAATCTTACCACCATCACCGTCCCCGCCGGGGCACAGGTAACGATGCACTTCGATAACCAGGACGCGGGAGTCCCGCACAACTTTGCCGTGTACACCACGTCCGCG
>JAJRCO010000086.1 GCA_028678905.1 Methanomicrobiales archaeon | reverse complement strand
CGGTCAGGTACGCAGCGGGGAGATTGGCTCCTGGGCCGGTATACCCGAGATCGGTGAGATCGCGGGAATTGGCGACCACCAGCGTGTGGTCCCCTTCCGGGTGTGCGGTCACCAGCTGGATAATGATGGCACGGTTTGTCTTCCGTACCACCATGCGGGGACGATCGCTCACGATGAGCCCCATCCGCTGGTAGTAATCGGTCTTCCCTTCCCTTCTTCGGCGGGCCCGGACAAAGTATCGTGGTCCGGTAGCCATTTACCTCGACCTCCCGGAGATGGTTTCGACTTGGGATTTCAGGTGTCCCACGTTCCGGAACTCTCCACCGGAGGCCTTCCGGTAGAGCAGCCGGTAGAGATGCGGGTTGACAACGCCTTCGTCCCGCATCGCCCGGAGGGATCGGCGGATCGCCCGGATCCGCTGAATCCAGGATCGTTTCCTGGGAGCCCGGGCGCCCTGGGCGCCTTTTCTCCGTCCCGGTCCCCGGCGGTGGCCATACGCTCTCTTCTCTTTCCGTATTCGGGAGCGTCCCTTGCTGGAACCGCCCGCGGGGAGCACCTTGATGGTTCCGCTCCCCAGTAGGGTCCGGATATCATCGCGGGAGATGGCCGCTTCGATCTCTCCCATTTTCTCCGGATCGAACCAGAGACGGTTCTGCCCGGCGCCGGTCACGACAGCCGCGATGCGGCGCTGGGTGGACAGATTACTCATCTTCCGTCACCTCCTCGGCGGTCTCTTCGGGTACTGGTACAGGCTCCGCTACCTCCCCGGACTCGCGGGGATTTAGGACTTTGAGGCCCTGTTCCAGGGCCGCGGCCTGTATCTTTGCTCTCGCCTTCATTCCCACGGTTCCTCCGATCCGGATGGCATCCGATTCGGGATTCAGCCCGGAGAGCGATGCCATGTTAAAGACCAGGATGTCGCGGTAACCGCTGGGATGAAGCCCCCGGACCGCGGCAGGGCTTCCATAGCCGGGCGTGGGGAGGGCTCCCTTCGCCTTCAGCTGGCGACGCATCTTGTTGTGCCCCCCCTTGGGCATGCGCCAGGAGGCGGAGAGCTTCTTTTTGTCATGCACACCCCGCCGGACAAATCGCGAATGGTGGCGTACACGCAGAGTTAGTAATCGTGTGGATGTGGTCATATTCACGCCCTCTCCGTCAGATAGATACCATCCTGGAACACCCGTGGATCGCGGTACCGTATCTTGGTGGCATGTTCGATATTCGAAGCCGTGGTACCCAGGCTCTCTTTATTCGTTCCTTCCAGAGTGACCTCATCATTCCCCAGCTGTACCTTCACGCCCTCTTCGACGCGGGCATAGCGGGGATGTTTCTCACCCAGGAAGTTGTTGATCTCGAGCTGGTTACCGGCCTGCTTCAGCTGGATGGGGAAGTGGCTGTACACCACCTTCATCCGATAGGTAAACCCTTCCGTCACCCCCCGCACCATATTGCGGAGGTGGGAGGCAAAGGTGCCGCAGAGCGCGATATGCTCCTTGCGGTTGGATTCTGTGGAAATGATCAACTCTTTGTCTCCTGTAGTGATGGTGATGGAGGGATTAGCCAGCTCCCGTACGAGCATTCCTTTCGGGCCGGAGACCCGGATCAGCGCCCCATCCTGTGTGACAGTGACGCCGGCGGGGACTGTAATCTTGTGTGTGATACCCATTCCGTTCACCTCAGTACACGAAGGCGAGGAGCTGCCCGCCGATGCCTTGTTCACGCGCCTGGTGATGGGACATAACACCCCGGGAGGTGGTGAGCAGCAGGAGTCCGAAATTCTTCGCCGGCAGGTACCGGATCTCCCAGCTCTCCATCTCGTCCACCGTCAGGTTGAACCGGGGAGTGATCGCACCACACTGGTTGATCCTGCCGTTCAGGTGAACAATGAAATGCCCGCCCCGCCCGTCATCCACAAACTCAAATCCCGCAATGTAAACGGAATCTTTCAGGATGGAAAGTAGGGCACCGAGCAGCTTGCTCGCCGGTTCTAGGACGACCTGATCCTTACCGGTATCGGCGGCATTTTTCAACGCACTCATGGCGTCTGCGATAGGGTTTAATCGTGCCATCGATCGCTCACCTCAGTTCATTTTCTTGAACCCCATTTTGGGGGCCCATTCCCGGAAGCACTGTCTGCAGAACATGATGTGATACCGGCGGATCAATCCCTGCTTGCGTCCGCACATCAGGCACTCGTGAGCTCCACGGCCAAAATTCTTCTTCTGTTCACCGGCCATTCTACTTCACCTCCATGTGATAGCGTTCTGTCATGAACGCGATCGCTTCCTGTGGCGACACCTTCTGGTGAGGTGGTATTTTGCGCCGTTCGATGGTGCGTCGTCCGATCCGGGCTCCCTTCCGTTCCAGGGTGATGTTGACTTCCATGAAAAAGATCCCTATCTTGGGATCATAGGACATGCCGGGGTAATCGGTGTGTTATTCAATCCCAAAGGAAAAGTTCCCCTGTTCATCGAACTGGGACGGGTTGAGTTTCCTCTGCACGATGGTAAACGCGGT
>JAJRCO010000233.1 GCA_028678905.1 Methanomicrobiales archaeon | reverse complement strand
TGATATCGGCCGTCGGAGCAACGCGCGTCGCAACGGCTACCGTATCCCAGTCAGTCTCAGCGCCAACCGGAATCGGCGGCAGGTCGGCCATTGGAAAGCTATCCTTTGACACGACCATTACACCAGCGAAACCGTTGGAACGCAGCCAGTCGACAATCTTGGCATTGGACACCACGAGCGGAACGTTCGCTCCGCCGACGTAGGTGTGGCCCTGCTGCGCGATCACACGAACACCCCACCCGCAAGAGCCTCGACTTCCGCCTCAATGAGGCGTATCTCGGCCGGCGTGACGTCGCCACGCATGTGCTCCAGGAGAATGCCTGCCATCACATTTCTACGCGGCTCTCCCTGCATGCGGCGACGCGCACCGACGCGGATCAGGCGCCCTCCGTTGCACCGACACGTTGGCCCGTACAGGTTGCAATTCCTGCGCTCGACGTAGTACGAGCCAGCGCGAAACGCCTGATCGATTCGTATTTTCTGTCGCTTGCCCTTTGTGCTCATGTAGCGATTCATCTTCTTCGCCTCCTCGGCAACGGAGGCAGGTCCGTCAGAGCCTCGGCAAAGCTCGGGTTGCACAGCGGCTCCAAAACATTACCAGATGGCACCCGCTGCGGGCCTCGTCGCTCGCGCACCAGCTCCATGCACTCGCGTCCAGACCTGCCCGTCAGGTTTCGAACTGCCAGCGCCACAGCAAGACCGGAGCGGTTCACGCCGGCCTGGCACGTCACTAGCACGCGTCTCCCAGCCCTAACTTGCCTGGCCGCGAAAGAGCCGGCGGACACGGCAATGGACCACTCCTGGGCCGTGATGGATCGCTTCGGATCGTCGTCGATGCCGCTGTGGTACACCACCGAAAGCCCCGGGAAGTCGGCCAGGTTGGGCTGGATCTCCTGCGCCATGAGCACCAACGCTTGGAGCCCGTGCTGGGCCAGAGCCGGGCCTTTCGGCGGCTTCCCGCCCTGGTAGAGACCGGGCAGGATAGGGCTCGCGTCGACGCCTCTCGGTATCGACAGCCCTCCGCCTACGTACATTCCAGGATCCACGGCCAGATCCTATCACGTGCCCGGGGCCACGTCTCGCGCGAATCGCGCCGGAATCGCATAGCTCTCAGGCACGTCGAACATCTCTCCCTCGTCCACCGGATGAATGCCCCACTCGTCCAGAAGGCCATCGCACATGTCCGCCAGCCACAGGCGCACGTACCTGGACAGGAACGTACCCTTGGCAGTGGCACGCATACCAATGGCCGAGCTAAGGCCATCCGTTACCTTGAAGTCGATCTGAACCATGTCTCCCTTCTTGTGGTAGCCCTTCTCGCGCCTCTTAGATGCGGCAGCAAGAAACTTGGCCCTGTACGGCTCACGACCAGGAAGAGGCAGCTTCCAGTCCTTTCGCTCCGTAGGCTCCCTCTCGCTCTGCATGGCGAAGTGCATGAGTGCCTGCACTAACGAGTGTGGCCTCCTCATTTTATGGTGGAGACACTTCTCGTCAATTACCATGTACATGTCAATTGGGACCGTCGTCTTCAGGTTGACGATCTTAGACAGAGTACCTGGCACTGAAGAGAAACCTTCGCGCGCCAGTGCAACGGCCTCTCTCATGGCAGCCGGAGACACGCCAACCTTTTCGGCAGCGTCATCGATCGCGCGGTCGTTGCCGCTCAGTGCTAGGCTATGAGCCTTCACTGCGTCACTCGTGGCAAGTATTTCAACGATCCTTCTGCGAAGGACGTGATATCCGATGTTTGAGGGCATCTAGCTAAGCAGGATACTGCTCTTCTTCTCTCCGACCACGGCCACGAACATGATAATCTCGGCGGCCACGGCCACGTCCATGGTCCCGCCGTCGTTCACCTGGTCAGGCACGCGAACCATAACGTTCCCGTTCACTTCGACGACCTTGCCAGCGATAACGTTGGCCGTCATCTGCTTGGCCATGGCGTCCTTCATGTCCGTCACTACAACGTATCGCTCGTCCTTGATCTTCGTCATCAAAGGGAACGGTTTTCCCATGAACTCGAACGACGCCCCAAGGGGCACGCTGAGCTGAATGAGAACGTCCTTGTCCATGAACTTCGACAGATCGATCAAGTGGCACCTCTACTTTCGAGCCAGCATCTCGTAACGTTTTCCCAAGACCACACGGCGCGTCGCTCCGCGGCCTGGCGCTGCGATGCGCGAGCAAGCGATAGCCATCCGCGATA
>JAJRCO010000067.1 GCA_028678905.1 Methanomicrobiales archaeon | reverse complement strand
GCCGCAGCGTTGTGAACGGCAGCGATCTTGACGAACACCGGTTTCTTCCACTCGGTCGCCTCTTTCAGGGACCGCACGAGCTGCTTCAGGTCCTCGATACTGTAGATGTCGTGATGGGGCGCAGGGCTGATCGCGTCGCTTCCGAGAGGGATCATGCGGGTACTGGAGACATCCCGGTTCACCTTCTCTCCGGGCAGATGTCCACCTATCCCCGGTTTCGCGCCCTGCCCGATTTTGATCTCGATCGCAGCTCCGCGTTCGAGGTAATTGATGTCCACTCCGAATCTTCCCGAGGCCACCTGGACGATGATGTGGTTCTGGTACGGATAGAGTGCCTGATGAAGTCCTCCTTCCCCCGTCCCCATGAACGTTCCCGTCTCCACAGCCGCCATGGCCAGGCTCTTCTGAGCATTCAGGCTGATCGCTCCATAGCTCATATGGGCAATCATTATGGGCGTCTCCAGCTGGAGGTTTGGAGAGAGCTCGGTGAGGAGTTCCACGTCTCCGCTCTCCTTCTGCCGGACCTTCAGCTCGGAGGGATGCTTGCCCAGGTAAGTGCGGAGCTCCATGGGCTCCCGCAACGGATCGATGCTGGGATTGGTTACCTGACAGGCGTCCAGCACCAGCCGATCGAAGATCATCGGATAGGGCTCCACGTTACCCATGCCCGAGAGGATGATCTTCCCGCTCCGGGCCTGGTTGTAGATTGACTCCCTCACCGACCGGGTCCAGACCGGGTGGCTCCGGTAATCCACCGGATGTTCGGTGAGAGTGATCGCATCCCGGGGGCACATGGCAATGCAGCGGTGGCACGCCGTACAGGATCGGGAGCTGACCAGAATACGTTCCCCTTCTTTCCGGAAGACCCCGTAGGGGCAGCTCTCGATGCATCGCTCACAGAGCATACACTGGTCGCGATCGACCTGGATCTTATAGCGGGGCGGTGTGCTTCCGATACTCACGCGATGACCCTCCCGATCACCGGCTCTCCCGCTTTGGGAAGATATGTCCGTTCCACGTCAGGGTCCATATGCCGGATCGCTGCCTCCTCACTGGAGATGTACAGCCGGTTCCCGTTCTCCCCGGCAACCAGTGGTCGGAGTTTGATCCGGTCGGTGAAACCCATGAGAAGGTCCTCCCTCGCCACCACGATGGCAAATGGCCCGTTCATCAATGCGGGACCGTAGGTAAGACGGACGGCGGAATTCAGCTTTTTCTCTTTCGATGGCATCCGGTCGATCTCATCCCAGAACGGAGGTGCGAGCGCCCGGACCGCCAGTTCCTCCGGAAGACCGTGCTGTCGCACCAGTAAGTCGATCAGATATGCAACGACCTCAGTGTCGGTAAACATGGTGCAGTAGTACCCATAACTCTCGATGTACCGCCGGTTTGTGCCGTACGAGGTGATCTCCCCGTTGTGCACGACACTCCACTGAAGAAGATTAAAGGGATGAGCTCCTCCCCACCATCCGGGGGTATTGGTGGGATACCGGTTGTGACCGATCCAGAGGTATCCCGAATAGTCCTCTATCCGGTAGAAGTTCGCCACGTCTTCCGGCCACCCCGATGCCTTGAACACTCCGGCGTTCTTCGCTGATGAGAAGATCAGCGCCCCCTTGCGTTCCTTGTTCACCTTCATTACCAGATGGCGCACGATGTCTTCTTCCGGGGATCTGCTCCATTCCATCAGGCGGCGGTCGGGTTTGAAGAAGTACCGCCAGGGGGTATGGATCTTCCGCAGGTTCGGCTGTTCGCGGGTAGGAATCTCTTCATCGTGAATAATCCTTCCCCATGTTTCGAGGATCGCTTCGAAATTCACCTGATTTTCGTGCACGTTGTCGAAAAAGACGTGGAGCGCATAGTAATCCTTGAATTCGGGGTATACACCATACACTGCATACCCGGCTCCCTCTCCGCTTCCCCGCTCGTTCATGGCGGTGAGGGCCTTCTTGATATGCGACCCGTCCATCTCCTTCTTTCCCCGATCAATCACACCGATAATACCGCACATGACACCACGCGTCTATACCTAAGACAGTCTTATTAACGGATACACCTTGCCGTGGCCATACCGGCTCTCTCTTCCGTCCGGTGCATCATCCATCCTTACCATATCATCAGTAAACTATAAATAATATATCATAGAAGCATCATTCCACTTATTTTTACCGTTCTGCTCTTGTTCATGGTAAAATGAGATAATAACGGTTAATATCTGAACAAAAGTACAGCTACACCGAAACGTATCGTACGGTGAATATCGATGATCGACCAGAGGGCAGCAGCGGAGGTGCTGAAAAAGATAGAGGCCGACAGGATACGCTTTCTGCGGCTCCAGTTCTGTGATATCCAGGGACAACCCAAAAATGTAGCCATCCCGGCGAAACAGGCGGAAAAAGCACTCACGGAGGGCATTTATTTCGATGGATCCTCTATCGAGGGATTCGCACGCATCGAGGAATCGGACATGCTCCTCGTTCCCGATCCGGCCTCCTTTGCTGTCCTTCCCTGGCGACCGGTAGATGACCGGGTCGCACGGATGATATGTGACGTATACACGTATGATGAAAAGCCGTATATCGGAGACCCCCGGTACATCCTGAAACGGGCCCTGGAACAGGCACACCAACAGGGATATGTGTTCAACACCGGACCAGAACTCGAATTCTTCCTGTTCAAAATGATCGAAGGACAGCCCTCTCTCATCCCCCAGGATTACGGAGGATACTTCGACTTCGCACCCATCGACCTCGCCGAGGATGTCCGGAGGGACATTGTTCTTGCGCTCACCGAGATGGGCCTGGAGGTCGAAGCGGCGCATCACGAAGTCGCGGGAGGTCAGCACGAGATCGACTTTAAGTACAGCGATGCCCTCACGACCGCGGACCGTGTCATCACCTACCGGATCGCTGCAAAGACCATCGCCCTAAAACAGGGACTGCACGCGAGCTTCATGCCCAAACCGGTATTCGGGATTGCGGGCAGCGGGATGCACATCCACTGCTCTCTTTTCAAAGAAGGGAAGAACGCATTCTACGATCCGGATAGACCCCGCCAGCTCTCCGATCTCGCTCTCTACTTCATCGGTGGGCTTCTTTCCCATGTACGGGGGCTCACCCGGCTGGCGAATCCGACGATCAATTCGTACAAACGACTGGTTCCGGGATACGAGGCGCCGGTGTACGTAAGCTGGTCGGTAACGAACCGTTCCGCCCTGATACGGGTACCGGCAGCCCGGGGCAACAGCACCCGGGCGGAATTCCGAAGCCCTGATCCCACCTGTAACCCCTATCTCACCTTTGCGGGGATGATCGCGGCCGGAATGGACGGGATTGCAAACCGGATTGAACCTCCCCCGTGTGTCGATAAAAACATCTACGAGATGACCCCCCGCGAGAGGAAGAAGGTGAAAATCGAGACACTTCCGGAAGACCTCCCCGCTGCAATGCGGGATCTCAGGAAGGACCGGATCCTGTCTGCGACGCTCGGTCCCCATATCATGGAGAACCTGGAACGGATCACGACCCTGGAGTGGGACTCGTTCCGTACTGCGGTCCATTCCTGGGAACATGCGCAGTACCTGAACAAATACTGAAAAGTATCGTAGAATTTTCTCCACGAAAATTACTGATTTTTTTCCGACACAAATTTTGAAGAGATATTTGTATCAGAATTGAAGAGGAATTTAGTGATCCTATCGCAAGTGGGGGAGGGCCGCAGGAGGGGGGGGCTCTCCTCCCGTTCCCACCTCGAGAACGATAGGTGCCCTGGCATGAAACCGAATAAAATGTTAGAAATTAGTGGCTAGAATGG
>JAJRCO010000328.1 GCA_028678905.1 Methanomicrobiales archaeon | reverse complement strand
TCGTGATCGGGAG
Organism: Methanomicrobiales archaeon; assembly: GCA_028678905.1. GTDB lineage: Archaea > Halobacteriota > Methanomicrobia > Methanomicrobiales > JACTUA01 > JAJRCM01. Next base: position 3,945 of record JAJRCO010000328.1, on the reverse strand, counting down.
AGGAGGGAGAGTCTGCAGATTTTAATAAAGAGGCGCGATGCCCTCGATTCCCTGTTCCTTTAACACCGTTTTGAGCGTTTCCGCTCCCCGTCGTACCGGGATTGAGAGAGAGGAACTGTCACGGATTTTTCCAGGCTGAATACCGATGAAAACCACACAGGAGGCAAAAGACGAAATATATCCGATAAATGCAGTAAGAGAAGGACCGTGCGTCCCGATAGAGACATCTTCGATGCGGTCCAGGGAGACCAATCGGAGTGCGCCGGGGGCAAGGCCCATGGCGGCGGCATCAACGAGAACTACCACTTCAGGCTGTTCCCTGCGTAGTACCGAAGTAAAATTTTCCGGGGTTGTTCCCCCATCGATGGAGATCCATCCTTCCTCACGGAAAGTCCTGGCAACGTAAGGTCCTACACCATCGTCTCCCCGCATAGTATTGCCTATTCCCATCAGAACCTTCACACAGAACCTCCACCTGGCAATTTCACCATATTTTTACCGGATGACGATCTGGTATGCATCTACCAGGTAATACCTTTTGTACGTTTGGCTGCTCTCGGTGATGATTCCTTGTACAGTTGAATTCGATCAGAAAGAGAGATCCTGTGTTTTCGGTGAAGGAAAAAACAGAAAATATTTGGGGTAAGGATCCCGATTGTGGTATGCCTTGGTTGGACACAACATCGGGATGAGATAATGATCAAAGTAGCCAGATGTACGGCCTGCAACGGATCCGGGAGAGAAAACGCGCCTCCCGGGATTCACAAAAAATGTCATTACTGCCGGGGAACCGGCTGGGTCGAATACCGGGAGACTATCCACTACGGGAAATAAAAACCGGATTCGATGGAATCCTTATCCTCCGCTCTTTTTCCGTTGATCACGCAATATCCTCATTTAACGACTCCCCTGTGAGTATGAGTATTCTTATACCGGACTGATAGCATATAGCCGGAGAAATTCAAGCATGCGGGGGGAAATACTGAAGAGCAATCTGTGCGGAAGCTGGCGATGATCGTCCGTCAGGAGGGCGAAGAATTATCTGCTATGAATAGCTCAATGGACAAAAATGGAAGAATAGGGAGGCGAAGGAAGTCAGAGTCTGTATACTCCGGTTTCATCAATGAGTGGGAGATCGTGACGATCCATGTTTCCGGAGTGGCGGATCCAAGGGGATCCGATCATTAGATTTCAGTGGTCGAAATGACCGAAGGCCACTGCATCCCCGCCAAACCACGTGAACCGTAAGACGCACCACAGGCCGAATTTAACGGTTACCGATAAAGACGTGAAGGTCCGGGCATTCCGTGAAGAACATGGACTATGAGCTAGTCGACACACACAAAAACATGACATCGGGACGCTGCAGGCAGTCCTGGGAGATAATCATGCCCTCTTTTTGATGCAGGCTAAATCTATATACCCCTGATAGGGATCTGTTTTCAGCAGACGCAAGACGACTTTGTTGCCTACCCGCAGACCTTTCTCCCCCTGCACCACTTTTCCTTCGGCTGGTGGGTCGATGATACGGGCAAAGGTGCCATGGCGGGTCACGCCGGTAACAAAGCCCTCAAACGTTTCTCCGGTGCGATCTCCGAGTAACACTGCTGCCGCTGCTTTTCTCATGAAACGTTCCACTTTTTTCGCCGCTTTGTCCCGATCGGTGAGCCATTTTGATCGTTCTACCAGCTCCTCCCGGGTGTAGGGATTTTTTTCTTCCCTGATTGTCGCTTTGATCAACCGTTGTATGATGATGTCGACGTAGCGGCGGTTCGGAGCGGTGCCGTGCGTATAATCGGGGATCGCCAGACCGAAATGACCGAACGGAACCTCCTCAGGATACAGAGGAAGGTACTCGGCAGCACCCAGAAGCTTCACGATGGTCAGGGACAGGTCCTGAAAATGGCCTGGATCGGCTTCCTTTCTCCGGGTTAGAAACTCTGAAAGAGCTTTCGGGTCTGGCTGGATAGGGAGCTTTTCACCAAAAGACGCTGCGGTCTCTACGATTGCATCCCAGTATTTGGGCACCCGGACTACTCTCTCTATCATTGGTCGTCCGGCTGAATCCAAGTATTTCGCAATTGTCACATTGGCAGCGATCATAAATTCTTCGATCAGTCGCCGTGCCGCATTCTCCTTCTGCTCGATAATATCCCGGATCTCTCCCGCTTCCATGATCACCTGAGGCTCGCTGGTCTCCAGGTCCAGTGCTCCCCGGTCCATGCGATAGGTTCTCAGGCGCAGGGCAGCTTCATACTGCAGGTGTAGCTGCTCCTCCAGTAGCGGAACATTATTCACCATTTCCGGAAGCGGCGATAATCCTTCCAGCCAGCTTCCCACATCTTCGTAGACAAGTTTCGCATGATTGCGTGCCAGCGCCGGGTAGATGCCGCCATGCTTGATTACCCCATCATCCAGAATCGTATACTCGATAACCACCACCCGGTGATCTTTTTCGGGAAGCAACGAGGTCAGACCCTTGGCCAGACGATCCGGCAGCATGGGGAAGGTCTCCACTCCCGTATATACCGAAGTCCCGTTATGGGCCGCATGCCGATCGGTTGCCGAATTTTGGGGAACCAGGAGATCGACATCTGAGATGGCCACCCGCACCAGGATATGCCCATTGGAAAGTTGTTCACAGTATTCCAGCTGGTCGAGATCCTGGGAATCAACATTATCGATGGAAGACCAGAGCAGAGCCCTCAAGTCGGTAAGTCCTTTCTGGTCAAGAATTGTCTCCGGCAGATTCCCGATCTCCTTCATCACCGGAGGAGGAAAGGCTGGTTCAAACCCCTGCTGCTTCATCTCTGCTACGGCAAGTGCATTCAGATCGATAGATTCGTGATTGCCCATTGGTTGGTACATTCCTGTTGCAGGATATTTAAAGGTAAGGAGCTTTACATCCGCCAAAGGAGGCAGAACATCTCTATCAGAAAGATATTTTAGTCCCCCGGATACAGGAAGGCATTGATGAACCCGCTCGTTGTTGTTTCTTTCCTGGTGACCATTTTTTTTGAGTTCGCTGTCCCGCTCACCATCTCCTGGTGGATCGTTCGCAGATTTCACCTCACCTGGCGAATCTTTGGATATGGCGTTCTCTTCTTTGTCATCGTACAGGTGTTTCACACTCCTCTCGTCATATTCACCCAGACACCGATCCTGTCGGCTCTGGGTGGTGCTATTTCTGACCGGGGACTTGTTCTTGCAATCTTTGCCATCATCCTCGGATTGCTAGCCGGCCTCTTTGAAGAGATCGGTCGCTATCTCGTATTCAGGAGATTTTTCCCGTCCCGAAATATTACCCTTACCCGGGAAAACGGTCTCTTGTTTGGGGCAGGATGGGGTGGGGTGGAAAGTATGCTGGTTGGATTTCTGGTTTTTCTCACCCTCGTCTCTTATGTTTCTACACCTTTTCTTCCCGGCTCTCCATTGCAGAACCTCACACCTCTCGACCCTCTGATTGGACTCCTCGAGCGGTTGATGACATTTCCCATCCAGATTGCCTTCAGCCTCCTCGTCGCATCTGCAGTTCTACAGGGTCGGCTTGTCTTCCTCGGGCTCGCGATTCTCTGGCATACCGCGGTAGATGCCCTTGCCGTATATCTTGTGGCCACTACCAGTGTTGCGATAACGGAAGGATCAGTGGCCGTGAGTGCGGTGATCGCCCTGGTGTATATCTGGTACATGTGGCCGGGATCGGGAAGAGCGAAGAGTGGAGAGTTATGAAGTTTCCTTTTTTACTATCCGGGACTTCTTATGTGAAACTCGGTAAATCTTGGTCCAAAATTATGATAATACCCTGATGATAATTTGATTATTGGTCAAATAGTAATAAAATTTATTTTTTTTTTTGGGTAAAGTACCAATCCAGCCCCTAACTTTTCTTAATTATGTGTTTCCTAAAAATCACAATACGGAGCGAGATCGGGAGATAAGGACCTT
>JAJRCO010000195.1 GCA_028678905.1 Methanomicrobiales archaeon | reverse complement strand
TGCCCTGAAAGAAGATCTGGTGTTTGCTATCGAACCTTTTGCCACCACCGGGAGTGGTATGGTCAGTGAACGAAAACGGGTAGAGATCTATCAGCAACTCGGAGTGAAACCGGTAAGGCTGCCCGCTGCCCGGCAGATCCTTTCTTCGGTGCGAGATCGGAGAGGGATGCCCTTTGCCCGACGTTGGATAGAGCAGGATAAAATGGACATCGCCCTTCAGTCCCTGGTCCAGGCACGTGCTCTCCATCCCTATCCGGTATTGCACGATATTGCAGGATCGTTGGTATCCCAGGCAGAACACACCCTGATTGTAACCTCCGAAGGCTGTCTGGTCACCACTCGATGAGATACTATTATCCCGATTCAACGGCTATATATCATGTTACATATGTCCGAAGTGGACACGTGCGCCCTCCAGATATTCGAGGCATTGCTGACCGCGGAGATTTTCAATCGCAATCTCCGACTTGATGGTAATGATCTTATCCCGATTCACCGGCAGCTTTTCGGTATAAATGGGAGCGCGGAACCAAAGCGTCCTATCGCAGTAAGCGAAGGGGCAATCGAGCGCGTATTAGGCATCTCCAGGGCTCACGAGCGCCTGAAGGGGAATCCCTTTGTGCGGTTCGAGGAATTCGGGCAACGCCTCTCCATCACCGCCCTGGAACCCGCTACCCGGTGGTTCCTGCAAATGGAGGGAAGATCCGGCTCAGACTCCAATCCGGCTCTCGCCAGTGTCCTTGAAGAGCTGGGAGCTCCCTCGGTTTCGTACGCCGCTGCACGGGAGAATAATCCTCCGGTGGAAGATTCGCGGGCATATCTGGAAGCAAAAATGGCAGAGGTGTTGAAGGAGGATGAGCTCACCCGCGCCGCGCTTGATCTGCTAATCATCAGCGCACCGGACGAGATCGAACAGACCCTGGGGGATCTGGTCTGTACGCAGCACCAGCATGAAGTGATCTCCAAGATCAAAACTGCCGTACGCCACCGGGAGTATCTCAGAGATCACCGAATTTACGAGCTGGGAAAGCTGCTGTTTGTGGGACCTCCGGGAACAGGAAAAACTTCCCTTGCTCTTGCCCTGACTCGCGAACTGCATATGCCGGTTCTCGAAGTTCGCCTCTCTATGATCACGTCCCAGTATCTGGGGGAGACCTCGAAAAATATCGACCGGGTGTTCGAGTTTGCGAAGAAAATGGCCCCGTGCATCCTGTTCATCGACGAATTCGATTTTGTGGCCAAGAGTCGTATCACTGACGATCACGGGGCTATGAAACGGGCAGTCAACATGCTCCTGAAAAACATCGATCGCATCAGCCTCGTGCGGGACCGGGTCCTCCTCATCGCCGCGACCAACCACCCTCAGCTACTGGATGAGGCCGCCTGGCGTCGTTTTGACGACGTGGTGGAATTTCCTCTTCCCGATCTGCAGGTGCGGGAGGCGATCCTCTCACATCTTCTCTCTCCGTTCCAGGTCGAATCGACCCCGCAGGAGCTGGCGGGCCAGACAGACGGCTTTTCCGGAGCAGACCTTCGTATCATGGTGAAAGAAGGCATCCTTGCCGCCCTCTCCCACAATTCTCCCCGTATCAGCCGCAAGGACATAGAAGAAGGAATCTCCCTGATCAGAAACAGAAATCTTCTCCGCGTCAGGTGAGTATCTCTTGCGTCTGACCCTGTTAGGGACCGGGGATGCGGTGGGAACGCCCAAGATCGGGTGTTCGTGTCCCCGCTGTATTTACGCCCGGGAAAAAGGGGTCTCCAGAACCCGTACATCTCTCCTCCTCGAAACTGGTGGACATCACTTGATGATCGATACCTCGCCCGATACGAGGTGCCAGCTTCTTCGGGCAGAGTCACCAGTGATTGACGGGGTGATCTGGACCCATGGCCACTACGATCACTATGCGGGGTATGGGGAATTCTATCGGGTGCAGCCTCCTCCCCCGGTCTATGCGGTTCCCGCGGTTCTTTCCTACTGCAGCCAGTTTTTTACCTTCCTCTCTTTCGATAAACACCCGGTCCAGCCCTATGTACCCTTCGATCTTTTCGGATCGACCTTCACTTTCCTTGCGGTGAATCATCCATCAGTTCCGACATATGGCCTGCGCATCGAATCAGAAGGAAAAGTGATCGGATATACTGCGGACACCCGAGCAGATATCCCCATGGAATCACGGACACTTCTGGAAGATCTGGATCTCCTTTTTATCGACGCAATCGTGCCGCCGGAGATACACCTGAACAAGCATATGAATTATGAGGAAGCCTGCAGCCTTGCACACTCCCTTGGCGCACGATCGTTTTACTGTGTTCATCTCAGTCATCTGATAGACTGGGATCTCCCCTGCCTGGGAAGAGATATGGACCATTGGGACTGGTAGAACGTGCAACCCATACGTATATTAGCTTCCGATGAAAACTACTGAGGCGCTATGAATATCGAGATCCGGGAGCTTACGGCCGACAGGGCAAGGATTTTATTTCACGGCGAGGGCCATACCTTCATGAACATGCTCACCGATGAGCTCCTGGAGAATCCGGTGGTGGGGATCGCCAAGTACACCATGGAATTCCAGTTTTCTGACCCTGAACTGGTGGTAACAACTGACGGAAGCAAGGATCCGCTCACGGTGATTCGCGAAGCATGTGAACACCTGCGGGGATACTGCGACGAGCTGCTGGAAAACGTGCGAACTGCCGTTTCGAAGTAAACAGGCAGGTCTCAATCCAGGTCCTTTTTCCTTTTTGACATATCTTTCCAGCGTAGACGGTCGAAGCTCTTGTACGATCCTGTTTTACCGCAATCAGGAATTTCGTATCTGAAAGCATCTGCGAAACCAGATTTATTGCTGACCTGGCAACCGGTAGATCAGAAATGAAAAAGGATATTTATACTGTTTACAGCCTCTCGGTGAAGATGATCGAACCCGCAATGCGGCTGATACGGACCTTCACCTTCTGCCCAGGCTTGGCTCCTGCCACATACATAGTATAGGGACCATCCTTAACGACCCCGTCGCCTCTCTTACTGATAGACTGGATCTCTACTTCGATCTCTGCCCCTTCCGTGTATTTGGCCGTCTTCTCCTCTCCGCGGGAAGCCTTTCGTTTCTTGACCGGCCGGTGGCCTCCGCAGGCATCGCAGCGCAGCACCGCCACTCTGCCATCTTTCCGCAGTTGTGTATCCGGGCTTCCGCATTCTGAGCACATCACATACTCAGCAACGTAATTCTTGATGATGGTATTCACGTAGGTCTTTTCAAACTTACCGTTGAAGATCGCCCTGCCGCTCTCGATCTTTCCTGCTGTTCCCAGCTCTCCCAGCAGATATTTCATCAGATGATCGGGGTCGCGGTTCAGAGTGTCCGCAATCTCTGCAAAATTCTCCAGCACCGTGGTTTTACCTTCGATGAAGACCTTTCCCTCAGGGACAGTGAACCGTTTCGTCGCATCCCCGATCTCGGTGATATTTTCGTATGCCTTCTTCAGGAGCTCCTCGTATGACGGGGACATGGATACTAGATTAGCGGGCCAAAGGTAAAAAGGTCCGCCAAGGGGCATTTTTATCAGTCTGCACACGCCACCTACATGCAGTATGCTCTCATCCGGTGACCTGTTACGCATTCGTGAACTTTTGGGTAGAGAACCCTCTGAAGTGGAGAGGGCATGTTTTGAGAATCTCTGGAGTGAACACTGCAGCTACCGCTCCACCAGAACATTCCTGCGGTCGCTGCCCACCCAGGGGAAGGATGTCATCGTGGGACCCGGAGATGATGCCGCGGTGGTGAGGTTCTCAGATGATCTGGCCATCGTAGTTGGCATGGAGAGCCACAACCACCCTAGCTATGTGGATCCTTACCATGGAGCTGCGACTGGGGTGGGAGGAATTGTTCGGGACGTCGTTTCAATGGGGGGGCGTCCTATTGCCCTCATGGACCCCCTTTATTTCGGCCCACTTGCCCGCGAGAAGAACCGCTATTTGTTCGAGCACGTGGTAAGCGGGATCGGGGATTATGGGAACTGTATCGGCGTACCGGTGGTGCGGGGGGAAGTGGTTTTTGATGAAGGATACTCCGGCAATCCGCTGGTAAACGTGGTCTGCATCGGTACTGTCCATCCCGGTCGCTACCTCACCGGCCATGCCCAGAAGACTGGAAGCCGGCTGGTGCTGGTGGGCTCTTCAACCGGCAGGGATGGTCTAGGTGGGGCATCGTTTGCCTCCCGCGATCTATCGGAAGACGCTTCGGAGGAAGATCGACCCAGCGTCCAGATCGGTGATCCCTACACAGAAAAGCTGATCATCGATGCGACCCTGGAGATGGCGGCGACCGGCCATGTGCTCTCCTGCAAGGATCTGGGGGCGGCGGGTCTGGCGGGAGCATCGAGCGAGCTCTGCAGTACCTTCGGTGCACTAATCCGTGCGGAACGGGTTCACCTGCGGGAAACCGGGATGAGACCCGCGGAGATCATGCTCTCCGAATCACAGGAGCGTATGGTGCTGGAGGTTCCCGCCGAACATGTGGCGGAAATTGGCAGGATCGCAGAGAAGTACAATCTTCGGTGGAGCGAGATTGGGGAGGTAATCGCCGAACGCTGCTACCGGGTGACATTCCAAGGCGAAACGGTGTGTGACATTCCCATCAACCTCCTGACAGGAGATGCTCCGGCATGCCGGTGGGAGATGGAACCCTATCAGGCCGAACAACCGTTCAGTCGTCCTGTGGAGGCGATCAAGGATCTCGCCCTGAGGATCCTTTCCCATCCCGATGTCGCGGGAAAAGAATGGGTCTATGAACAGTATGATCATGACGTACAGCTGCGTACCATATCGATGGGAGGCGACGCCGCGGTTCTCCGTCTCCAAGATAAGGCCCTGGTCCTCTCCTGCGGTTGTAATCCCCGACATATCTACCTCTCACCCTATGCGGGTACAGCTAATGCGGTGATCGAGAATGCGTGCAACCTGGCCTGTCAAGGCGCCGTTCCGTTGTGCCTCGTTAATTGCCTGAACTTTGCCAGCCCTATACATCCGAATGTTTATTGGCAGCTCGAACAATGCACCCGAGGGATGGGGGACATGGCACGATCCCTTTCGATCCCGGTGGTAGGGGGCAATGTGTCGCTTTATAACGAAAGTGATGAATTCGGGACCCAGATAAAACCCACCCCCTCCATCGGCCTTATCGGCAAGGGAGATCTGCGATCTTCCCTCTCCCCATCCGATGGGAATGAACTTGCCCTGATAGGAAAGAATGAACCCTTCTTCGGGGGTTCGGTTTTGGATGCGATCAGCGGATGCGGGGGAAAAGCACCTTCGGTGGCGGATCCCTCCATCCTTAAGGTGATACGAAGCCTGGTGGGGAAAGAAAGGGTACAGGGAGTCACTGATATCTCCCACGGAGGCCTGCTCGCTGCTTTGAGCAGGCTCGCTCCTCGGTCTTCTCTAGAATTTGAGACAGAGATGTTCTCCGCATTGTTCTCTGAAGCCTATGGGAGGTTCCTTCTGGCCTTTCAGAATGAATCGCAGCTAAGGGATATACCGTATACTATTCTTGGAGAAGTGGGTGGAGACGCGCTGAGGATCCATGGTCCAGAAGGAGATCTCACTCTCTCTTCCTCCGAGCTGCGGAACGCGGCTAATTCGGTCACCCGGACGATGCGCCATGCATGGCAATGATCGCGGAAACCAGCTCCCCGATCTTTTTTGGATCCTGGAGCTCTTTTCTACTGAAATGAAACGTCCCAAGAACATCTACACCCCGCTCAGTGAGTGCCGTTTTCATCATTTCAACCGTCTCTCCCGGCATTCCCCCACTCGTGGTGAAGATGAGACCCGGTTTTCTCTCGCACCCCCTCAGCGCATCGATGGCGGCATTGATAGCCGGGGTGGGATGCCATGCCCAGACCGGTGAGCCGACCACGATTCCGTCGTAAAGGGCAACATCGATCTCAGAAGGATCGATGCGAGCCTTCTGGTTGTTCCGTGCCTGTCTCGCGCCTATCAGGTACCGGGTTACCGCGTTGTAATTGGCCTGATCCTTGACAGGTATCAGGACGGCACCGGTTCTTTTCGCCGCCTGTTCGGCTACCAAGCGGGTCTGACCGGTCTCGCTGTGATATACAATCACCACTGCCATACAAGGAAATAGGCCGAAAGCGCAAAAAAGGGTTGGCCCGCTGGGGCTTATTTTTTAAACTGCGGCATCAGGCTGCGCAGGTCTTTACCCACGTATTCGATGAGATGCTCTTCGTCTGCCTTGGTGAGTGCAGTGAAAACAGGACGGTTCACCATGTTCTCCAGGATCCACTCCCGGGCGAATTCCCCGCTCTGGATCTCATCGAGAATTTTCTGCATAGCCTCGTATACCTCCGGTCCGATCACGCGGGGCCCCCGGGTGAGGTCGCCGTACTGCGCGGTATTGCTGATCGCGTTGCGCATTTTGGTGAATCCGCCCTCATAGATCAGATCCACGATCAGTTTCAGTTCATGCAGGATCTCCAGATAAGCCATCTCCGGGGCATACCCCGCATCGACCAGGGTCTCGAATCCGGCCTTGATCAGCGAGGTGACTCCTCCGCAGAGGACTGTTTGTTCCCCGAACAGATCTGTCTCCGTCTCCTCCCGGAAGGTGGTCTCCAGCACCACCGCGCGGGTAGCCCCGATCCCTTTCGCGTAGCCTAGGGCAAGCTCCTTGGCCTTTCCGGTAACGTCCTGGTGGATGGCGATGAGCGCGGGGACCCCCTTCCCTTCCTCGTAGGTCCGCCGTACCATGCTCCCCGGCCCCTTTGGTGCAATCATGATGACGTCGACAGTGGAAGGTGGAATGATCTGGCCGAAATGGATGTTAAATCCATGGGAGAACGAGAGACTCATCCCTTCCCGAAGGTATGGATGGATCTCGTTCCGATACACTGCCGCCTGTTGTTCGTCGGGAAGCAGGATCTGCACGATATCGGCACGTTTTACCGCCTCGGACACGGAAAAGACTTGGAATCCTTCCTCGCTTGCCTTCTGCCAGCTCTTACCGGGGCGAAGACCGATGATTACCGTAATCCCGCTGTCCCGCAGGTTTAGGGATTGCCCCCTTCCCTGGGAACCATACCCGATCACCGCCACGGTTTTTCCCTTAAAAATACCTAGATTGGCATCTTCTTCGAAATATCGCTCCATCTCGCAGTTCATACGGAGATAGAATATGTGCAACAGAGCAAATAAATATTATATAAAGGCCCACACACTTTTTAGCAGTTATTTTTTCTGTGATGACTAATGATTGAGGAAAAGGTTGACACCTTGCGAGTGATTAGCGGACTGGATCTTCCCGATGTTCAGGCAACTTGCCCGAATATACGGATCAACCTCACCCGGGTAGGGGTAAAGAATGTAAAGAAACTGATCGAGGTCGGTCGGACGGGAAAGAGGCCGGTGGTCTTCATCTCCAACTTCGATGTCTTTGTGGATCTTCCCAAGAGCCTGAAAGGAGCGAACCTTTCCCGTAATTTTGAGGTCATCGACGAAGTGCTCCAGGAAGCGATAGAGGGGCAGGTGCAGGAAGTGGAAAAGCTCTGCAGTCAGGTTGCCCGCAAGCTGCTGGATCACCACGAATATGCCGACCGTACCGAGGTGCTGATGAAGAGCCAGTTCATGGTGAAGAGGGAGACCCCAATCAGCGCCACCCGCTGTCATGAAGTGGTCAACGTACACGCCCGGGCAGTTGCGGTCCGAAACGACGCCACTCCCTATGTTCGTAAGAGCATCGGTGCGGAAGTGACCGGGATGACCGCCTGTCCCTGCGCCCAGGATATCATGAAGGATCGAGCAGTTACGGTGCTGCGGGACCTGGGAATGGAGGATCATAAGATCGAACAGTTCATGGACCAGGTGCCTATGGCCACGCATAATCAGCGGGGAAGAGGATTCCTCTGTATTGAAACCGATGACGTGGATCACGTGGGACTGGAGAAGATCATCACTATACTGAAAAATTCCATGAGTGCCCGCATCTACGAGCTGCTGAAACGGGGAGATGAGAGTTACGTGGTGCTGGAAGCCCACAAGAATCCGCGGTTCGTGGAGGATTGTGTACGGGAGATCGCAAAAAAAGTGGTCCAGGAGTTCAACTACCTCCCCGGGGATGCCGTGGTCACCATCAAGCAGACCAACGAAGAGAGCATCCACCAGCATGATGCGTATGCAGAGAGAAAGGCGACCATCGCCGAACTGCGAAGTGAACTGAAAAGTGAGATGTAGTTATTTCATTCCTTTTGTCGTTTATTCCCCTTTAATCATGCCGATCGATATCAAAAGGGTCATATAACGTCTGGATCATACCTTTTCTTGACGTACTTTGGGTACGTGGCCTATTGCACTTTTTGTGCAATTGCAATTGCACCTGTATCGCTCTAAGAACACCAGATCGAAAATGAGGCGATATATTTGTCGAAAGTTGTAGAAATCTCTCCAACCACGAGGCATGAGGGCCATTCCAAGCTCGTTATGAAGATTAACGACGCTGGAATCGTCGAACGTGGGGATTGGCTCAGCATCACTCCTGTGAGAGGTGTCGAGAAGCTAGCCCTGGGTAAGACGATGGAGCAGGTTCCCAAGATTGCCTCGCGTGTATGCGGTATCTGTCCGATAGCGCACACTCTGGCTGCAACCGAGGCGATGGAAGCATCGATTAAATGTGAGATACCGAAAGATGCTCACCTCCTTCGGGTGATCCTTCAGTGTGCCAACAGACTCCACAGCATCGCCCTGCATAACATCCTGATTCTGCCGGACTTCTATATCCCAGGGACCGACACCAAGATCAATCCCTTCACCAAGGAAGAACCAGTACGGACGGTGGCGAAAAGGATCCAGCGGCTGCGTGAGATCGGGCAGACTATCGGAGAAGTCGCGGGTGGCGAAGCGATTCATCCCAGCAACCCCCGTGTGGGAGGGATGTATAGGAACGTCTCTGAACGGGCCAAGTGGAAGATGTACGACCTGGCTAAAGAAGGATTGG
>JAJRCO010000320.1 GCA_028678905.1 Methanomicrobiales archaeon | reverse complement strand
CAGCATCGGCCGGATCTGGTGCCTCGTAGATAGATCTCCCTATGATGACCCCGTCCGCGAGAGAAGAGACCTTTTCCAGGTCTCCACCCTGTGCACCCACTCCCGGGGAGTAGATCTTTCTCTCTCCCACGATACCACGTAACAACCGGATGCGTTCCGGTCGGGTAGCGGGAGCGATGATCCCCTCCGCACCGGTCTCCACGGAAAGAGCCGCGATCCGTTCGGCGATCGCAGGGAAGAATTCCAACGCGCCCGGATGGCTCATCTCCGCCACCACATACACCGATCCTCCATAGACATGGGCGGTTTCCACACAGGCACGGAGGGAATCCCCTCCGGGAAATCCGTGCGCGATCACCGCATCGAACCCCCCGGCGAACACCTGTTCACAGATGAGGGTGTTGGTGGAAGGGATATCAGCGACCTTGAAATCGGCCAGTAGTGGCAGACCGAGGGCGGAGAGCTCCCGGGTGATGGACAGGCCACAGGAGAGTACCAGCGGATACCCGATTTTTATTGCATCGAGATAGGGTGCACATGAGCGGGCGATCGCCAGGGCCAGGGACCGCTCAATCACGTCCAGAGCCAGTATCAGTTCGGTCATGTGTTCATTCGCTCCAGTACTGCTGCGACCAGCAGCGGCAGAGTGATAGTCGCGTCCCCGTACACGGTCACCGAAACGGCTTCTTCGGAAAGCTTACCCCACGAACGGGCTTCGTCCAGGGTAGCTCCGGAGAGACCTCCGAGATCCGGGCGGTCTCCGGTCAACTGGATGGCATAGTCGAATCCCCGTGGGGTGAGGAGCATACCCTGGAGAATAAAATTTTTGGGCACTCCGCCTCCCACAAACAGAGCTCCTGCCCGTTTGGCGGAAAAGCACCGATCCAGGAGATCCTTCATGTCTCCGGTGGCGTCTAGGGTTACCCGGTGGTTCTGGGAGAAAAGCCAGTACTGAAGACCGAGCATTGAGTCCTGGAACGCCGGGGAGAACACGGGTACTTTCCTTTTTGCGGCAGTGGCGAGGATGCCGGAAGGAAGGCGTTCACCAAGTGAACGCAGAAGTCCGGCAATGGTGAAAGGCGACTCGCGTAAGAGATCCTCCAGAGTACCCTGCACAAATTCCTCAAAACGGCTAAATGCCGCGTCCGGGAGGTAAACATCGTAGATCCGATTGATCGCGAGTTTACGCAGCTCTACATCCGACCCGCTCGCATTCCCGTGATAGTGATGGCATCCAAGTGCCTCAATAACATCGTGCACGCAGTTTGCGCCAGTAGAGACCAGTACATCGATGTACCCCTGGTCGATGAGATCGGAGACGATTCCCCCCATACCGGCGGGGACCATCGCTCCCGCAAGCCCAAAAAACCGGGTCGCCTCCTGGTCCCGGAGCATCTGCTCATAAATTGAGGCCGCGCGGTGGAGTGCACCCGCATTGTAGGCTCCTGCTCTTCCCATCTCCCTGACCAGCTCTCCGACGCTCATTCCGGGCGTGACGTGTAGTTGGCGTACCGGTTCTCCCCATTCCATGCACTCACTCTACCAGAAATATTGGCTGCAGACCCTATAAGGGCTCACCCGGCCCCCCATCAGGGATCCTCAGCCCGGCCCTGATCAGAGGCATCGCCAGATGGCGTCGGGCGCAGGAAGGGACCTCATACCATCCGATCTGCACGGTACGAGGCGCAACTGTCGTCATCGGAGATGAGGCCCGGGAACCGCAGTGCCGGCATTTGTATCCCTTAGCTCGGCCGGCACTGGTCATCCGCCTGACACACTCCGGGCAGAGAGGAGGATGAAGGGTCGTATCCTCCACGAGGGCTTCGATGCAGAGTTTTTCCAGGTTGATACTCCCCCGCTTGTAACTACCGGTCACCCTCACCCGGTCACCGGGAAGCAGCGATCTCACGATGTCCCGGAACCCTTTAGTCGGTTCGAAGGCCATACACGACACGGTTCCGTATTCTTCGACAATGGTGACTCGCACATGCCCCCCTACCAGGGTCTCCGGGCGGGCCGCCACCGTTCCGAAAAGGTCGTAGGACCTTCCTTCGATCAATGCCCCGATCGTTCCCTTCATAAGATGTGAATCGGTTCCCTGGTTGGTCTGATAGATCTGTTCGCAGACCGGGAACTCAGAGCGGACAAATCCACGGGCTTTCGCCACCCAGAAAGGATTCGATCCCCGGATACCGAAGAGTACTGGATCAGGTGTATGCGGCACACACACCACCACCCGGTTCTGAAAGTCGACCGTGTCCCAGGTATGGGGAGAGGTGGCGAGCTCCGAAGCCCGAAGGCTTGCTGCATCCACATACCGTTCCGATCCCCACCGGTCCATTGAACGGTACGAGAGCCATTCATAGGTCGTATCTACAAATTCAGCGGCTGTCGCTGCGGTAGCCCCGATCAATCCCCTTCCATTCTTGTAGCCGCGATAGAGGGCACCAGCATCATCAAGAAGGTCGGTGGCTTCTTCGCGGGTACAATAGTCCTGTACCGCTCGTTGAAAGAACGCGGTCGGGATCTTCTCTTCCGTGACCACTATCCCTGGATGCGTATTTTCTGCCCCGAAATCCGCAAGCTCCTCTATACACCGGCAGGCCAGCCGGAACGATATCTTGGGATCGCCCTCTGCGTCAAGGGCAATGGCGGCATTGCCCCGGGTCTTAAAGGTGACATTCGGATTGAGGCGCACAAGATAGGCCCGGTTTACCCGGATTCCCGATTCATTGAGCCTTCGGGCAAGAACCGCCCCCAGGTAGGTGGTGCACATGGTGCGAGGGGAATCCGTGTCATCGATGCCGATGCGCATGATACCAGTATTTATATTTACGTCTCACTATATGGCTTTTTAAGGAAATGCAGGACAGTCGACTTGCCCAGATGGTCAGCAGTGTGCTGATCATCGCAGGATATGAGGTTTCAGAGCTGTGCAGCGTTCGTCCCCGCAGCTTCGATCTGGTAGCAGCGAGAGAGGACCGGAGGCTGATCATCAAAGTCGTGACCCATATCGACAGCGTCAATGAAGAAATGGCGCGGGACCTCGACCAGATTGCAGCCCATTTGGCGATGAACCCTCTTATTGTCGGAGAGCATTCCCGGGACTCTGGCCTCCAGAGGGGTGCAGTGTACCTCCGGTATGGTATCTATGCTCTTTCCGTGGCTACCCTGTATGATTGTCTGGTAGAGCACAGTCCTCCCCTTATCTACGCCTCCCCGGGCGGGTTGTACGTCAATATCGACGGAAATGCGCTGCGGGAGCTGAGGGAACGTCACCAGCTCTCGCTGGGAGATCTCGCACACATTCTTGGCGTGTCCCGCAGAGCAATCAGCAAGTACGAGAGCGGGATGGGAACTACCCTGGATGTGGCGATCAAATTGGAAGAGATGTTCGAGACCTCGGTGACCGTACCCATCGATCTCTTCTCCTATCAGAGCCGCTTTGTACAGAGACTGGGCGAAATTACTTCTCCGCTGGTCCCGGATCTGCTTCGCATAGGGATGGAGTGCCACACCCTCCACCGTGCCCCCTTCGAAGCCCTGACCATCTTCCAGGAATACCGTATCCTCACCGGGTACGGCACCGCCCAGAGGGTAGTCAAGCGCGCTTCACTGATCAGTAATCTCTCACAAGTGACCAAAACTCGGGCAATGTGCGTCATTACAGATTACAATAAGCAAAAGAAGATAGGAAATACGCTGATTATCGGAGAGAAGCGATTACATTCGGTAGAAGACGGTTTTGAACTCATCGAATTGATCAATGGGTGATAATATTTATATAGAACCCTAATACAACCTTTTTACGCTACGTGGTGAAATCTATGTCGCAACTTACAGGACAACCCATTCTGATTCTTAAGGAAGGCAGTTCGCGAACCCGAGGAAGGGACGCACAGGGTGCCAACATCGCCGCGGCCAAGGCTGTGGCAAACGCCGTACGGACCACGCTCGGACCCAAGGGCATGGACAAGATGCTCGTGGATACCATCGGTGATGTGGTGATCACAAACGACGGCGTCACCATCCTGAAAGAGATGGATATCGAACATCCCGCCGCGAAGATGATGGTGGAAGTCGCCAAGACCCAGGACGAGGAAGTTGGTGATGGAACTACCACTGCAGTCGTAATCGGGGGCGAACTCCTGAAACAGGCAGAGGATCTCCTGGAGCAGGACGTCCATCCTACGGTCATCGCCCACGGATACCGTATGGCCGCGGAAAAGGCGGTACAGTTCCTGAACGACATGGCTATCAGCATCAAGGCCAAGGATACCGACATGCTGGTCAAGATCGCAGACACCGCGATGACCGGCAAAGGTGCTGAAGCCGCGAAAGACAAACTGACCAACCTTGTGGTAAAGGCGGTCATCATGGTGGCAGACGAGGACGGCACCGTTGACATCGATAATATCAAGATGGAGAAGAAGGTCGGCGGTTCCACCGAGGACACGGAGATCATTGAGGGGATGATCGTAGACAAGGAAAGAGTCCACCCCGCGATGCCCAAGAAAGTGGAGAAAGCGAAGATCCTGCTGCTCAACGCCTCGATCGAGTTCAAGAAGACCGAAGTGGACGCGGAGATCAACATCACCAGCCCCGATCAGCTCCAGGCGTTCCTTGACGAAGAAGAACGGATGATCAAAGCCATCGTCGACAAGGTCATCAAGAGCGGTGCCAACGTTGTATTCTGCCAGAAAGGAATCGACGATATCGCCCAGCATTACCTGGCCAAATCCGGCATTATGGCTGCCCGCCGGGTTAAGAAGAGCGATATGGAGAAACTTGCCCGTGCCACTGGAGCCAGCGTGGTCAGCAGCATCGATGCGATCACCCCGGATGAACTCGGGAAGGCTGGTCTCGTAGAGGAGCGAAAAGTGAGCGGGGAAGCAATGATCTTCATCGAGAAGTGCGTAAACCCGAAGGCAGTATCCATCATCGTCCGCGGCGGAACAGAACACGTGGTGGACGAGATCGAGCGTGCACTCGACGACGCCTTGAACGTGGTCGCCGTTGCCCTTGAAGACAAGAAGTTTGTGGCCGGCGGTGGTGCACCGGAGATCGAAGTCTCCCTGAAGCTCCGCGAATATGCGGCGAGTGTTGGTGGTCGGGCCCAGCTCGCGATCGAGGCGTTCGCCTCAGCGATGGAGATCATCCCGCGGACCCTTGCGGAGAACGCCGGACTCGATCCCATCGACATGCTGGTAGAACTGCGTGCCGCTCACGAAAAAGGCAAAAAGCACGTAGGAATCAACGTGTTCTCCGGAAAGACCGCAGACATGCTGAAAGAAGGCGTCGTTGAACCCCTGCGGGTGAAGACCCAGGCGGTCACCAGTGCCTCGGAAGCTGCAACCATGATCCTGCGCATCGATGACGTAATCGCTGCAAGCAAGATGTCCAAGGAGTCTGCCCCAATGCCACCCGGCGGAATGGGCGGCATGGGCGGCATGGGCGATATGGGCGGCGAATTCTAAAATTCCCTTTTTAACAACAGCCGGTTACCTGGAAACCTTCTGATTCATCGCACCGGACCTTCCTGAATCCTTCTGTATCCAACACGGATCCGGCTTGTGATCGGTAATCGTATAATATTCGATAGAGACCGAGAAGAACCGAGATATCCCAGATCCGCTATCTCCAAGTGCCTGATCTCCCGCCGACCGTGCGATCGTGTCTTATCCGAACGCCACGTCCAGTACCATCATACTCGCAAATCCAATAAACAGTCCCATCATGGCCAGGCTCCGGTTTTCATGAAGGTGCCATTCGGGAATCAGATTATCCACCACTACAAAGATCATTGCACCGGCTGCGAACGCCAGAGCGTACGGAAGGAGGAACCGTGCGATGTATACAGTAGCCGCTCCGATCAGTGCTGCCACAGGTTCCACTACACCGGATAACTGACCATACCAGAAACTGCGGATACGAGAGAAGCCCTCTCCGTGGAGAGGCACAGATACTGCTAGCCCTTCGGGAAAGTTCTGAATGCCTATTCCCAGAGCGAGTGCAATGGCCCCGGCAATGCTTGCTGAGGGAAATCCTGCAGCCACTGCCCCAAATGCCACCCCTACCGCAAGCCCTTCCGGAATGTTATGCATGGTGATGGCAAGGACCAGGAGGGTTGTTCGCGAGAGACTAGTCTTTGGTCCCATCACCTGCTCGACAGGTCCCTTTTTGTGCAGATGAGGAAGGATCAGATCGAGGCTCAGCAGAAATATTCCGCCCACGATGAATCCTGTCGCGGCTGGCATCCAGGCCGGGACCGGACCTCCCTGGGAGAGCTCGATTGCCGGGGCCAGAAGGGACCAGAAACTCGCGGCAATCATGACACCTCCCGCGAATCCAAGCATGGAATCGAGTATCTTTTCGTTTATTTCACGGGTGAGGAAGACCATCGCTGCACCGAACGCGGTCACTCCCCAGGTGAAAAGCCCGGCGGAGAGCGCCTGAACCACCGGATGCAGAGTATAGAAGAATTCGATCATGGTCTGCAGATCCTTTTATTTTCATCAGAGTTCAGACGTATCGAATGTCACTAGCTCTAAATCACTCTTTTTAAAAAAAGCCATGGGATAGAATATCTATCGAAGATACTTGGTCACAAACGGAGATGTCTCGCCCCTGCGCAGGAAATGCCCCGAAGGGCCTTCTCCGAGGAATTCAGAAAACCAGGATTCGTGCTCCACCTCTTCGTTGAGGATGGAGAGCGAGAGCTCGTATGTACGGTGATCCTTACCTGCAGTGATGTTGCAAATATTCGTGTACTGCCTGACCGCACACCGCTCCGCATTCACCAGAACGGTGAGCATCGCGGTGATATCGCGGGGATCGTCCGGAAGTTTCGCCGGAGGACAGCCCGAAATATTGTGGAATTCCACCATGTCGTTGGGGAGCTGACCACCCAGCTCGTAGATTCGGGGGAGGAGCGCCTCAAAGTGATTCCGATCCTCCACCCGGGCAGTCTCGGCGATCTCTTTGATCGTTTCCCCCTCGATTCCGATCAGATTCATCCGGAGCCCCGTATAATAGTAGTAGGTGGTGAGCTCGGCCGCTGCATTCTTTACCAGGAGTTTCAGGAGCTGATCCACATCCACTCCTGACCTCTCCACCACTTCGCGTGCAACTTTTGCCATATCCGTACCTCGCGATGGGCACCACTGTTCCCTCATGGGATAAAATAGTTATGCCAATTTCCAGATCTTTTCCGTTTTTGATGGAAAATGAGGTCGACCAATCCCGGATCGCAAAGAAAGGCAAACCGGTTGACCTGAAGGCAGTTTTTAAAAAAGAATCGGTTATTCAATGATTATCGAAAATCGATCCAGGAATTCACCAGAAAATCGTCCGTGTTTGATTTTTAGGTGCGACCATAATCGGAATGAAAGAGTTATGATTTATTGTTCTTCGCGCTTCATGACGATCGCTTTTTTGGGGCATTCATTGGCACAGATCCCGCATCCCTTGCAGTATCGCAGATCCACCTCATGGTCTTCACTGATCGCCGCTTCCGGACAGTAAAGGATGCAGAGCCCGCACTCATTGCATTTTCCCCGGTCCACCTCCGGGCGGTAGGTCCGCCAGGATCCTGTCTTACCAGAGGCTCCCTCCACTGGTTCGCTCACCGCGAGGCGACGTTTTTTCGTCATCGGAGCAGCTCCTCATAGGCGGCCTTCGCCGCCGCTACATTTCTTTCATCAGAGAACATATCACGTATTGCACCGATCGCTGATTCGAGCGTAACGATACCCATCCGGGCGAGGGCACCCATCAGCGGGGTGTTCAGCACAGGACTGCCCGCGATCACCAGGTTATGACTGATAGCGATGCCGGTGAGATCAGCCCGACAGGTAGGATGTCCTGAGATCTCCGAAGAACGAGAGCTATTAATAAACACCACGCTGGCGCCCTTCAGTCCCTGCAGGACGTCCACTGCGTCCATGATACTCGGATCCAGCACCACCACTAAGTCGGGATGTTCAATCTGGCTGTAGATCCGGATGGGCCGATCATCGATGCGGACAAAAGAGACTACCGGAGCTCCTCTTCGCTCGGCGCCATAAAAGGGTGAGGCGGCGGCATATTTCCCATCCCGGAACGCGGCATCGGCCAGCATCCTCGCTGCGGTGACCCCTCCCTGACCGCCGCGGGAATGAATACGAATCTCATACATGATTCGTCACCCCGAACCAGTCTTCTTCTCCCGGTTTGCGGTTCTTCACAAAATCAGCCATATCTCGGTAGGTGACCTCCTGTCCCCCCAGCCCCGCGATCACACTGTAGGGATCCGCCCGGGTGGTTGCCCTGATGCTCATACTGACAACTCCGCCGAAACCGAAGGAGTATCCACGATCGATCACTACCACATCCCGGCCCTTTACATCCAGGTGAGGGAAGGGCCTGAACCAGCGCAGCCGCATAGATCCGGCCTTTATTCCTTCCTTTCGCAGCTCGTCCACCGCGACCTCTGCCTCTTTTCCAAAGGTCCCCATCGCGACGAGTAGCACCTCGGCATCTTCGCAGCGGTACTCTTCGGTCTCCCCGTACGCACGCCCGAACCGGCGGGCGAATTCCTCCTCTGTCTCCCGGATGACCCGCTTCGATGCCCGCATGGATCGCTCCATGTCTGCCCTGAACTGGAAGTACTCCCCGGGTCCGGTTAGCGGACCGTAGGCAACCGGATGAGCCGTATCGATGGCGTGGGGGAGGATCAGCGGAGGGATGAAATCCCCGAGTTCCACAGTTTCCAGGGGTTGCATGGTGTGGCTCAGGCTGAAACCGTCCAGATTCAGCATGACCGGAAGTAACACATCCTCGCTTTCAGCGATGCGAAAGGCCATCAGGGTGGTATCGTACACCTCCTGCACCGTGCTTGCAAATACCTGGAGCCAGCCGGTGTCCCGTTGAGAAAAGGCGTCGCTGTGCTCGGCCCAGACGTTCCAGCCCGGTCCCAGAGCCCGATTCACGTTGGCCATTACCACGGGAAGCCTTGCCCCGGCGGCCCAGTGCAGCATCTCGTGCATGTAGAGTAACCCGTGGGAGCTGGTGGCGGTAAAGGTGCGGGCTCCGGTG
>JAJRCO010000138.1 GCA_028678905.1 Methanomicrobiales archaeon | reverse complement strand
CCGAGGGAGCCGGCCACGAGGCGTGCCGGACCCTGCACCTCCCCCGCGCCGAGGATCCGTCGGGTTGTCGGACCCGGATCGTTCATACGCCCCTGACCTATGCAAGGATGACGCCGCACCGACGGGGGCGGCGGCGGTGACCGATTCGCTGCGGGGCCGCCAAGCGCTCGCGACGCAGGTGGCGCGGTGGCGCGACACGCCGTCCCCGCTGTGGCCGCAGACGCGGCCCGCGGTGCAGGCCCCGAATTTGAGACGCGGTGGGCGTACCGAGACCTGGGGGAATTTTCGATGACGATCCTGTTCCCGCCGCGGTGGGTCGCATTCCTGCCGCTTTTCGCAGCCGTGACCGCGGGCGCGCAGACGCAGCAGCCCGCGGCCCGGTTCAACGTGGGCGACCGCATTCTGCTGCGGGTCGAGGGAGAAGCGCAGTTGTCCGACACCTTCACCGTCGGCCCCGGGCCGGCGCTGACCTTTCCGGTCCTGGGGGTGGTGTCGCTGGCCGACGTGCCGCGCTCGGCCGTCGAGCCCTATCTCACCGGCCAGCTGAGCCGGTTCATCAAGCATCCCGTGGTGCACGCCCGCGCCCTGATCCGCGTGTCGGTGCTGGGCGAGGTGGCGCGACCGGGTTACTACGCCGTCCCGACCGACCTGGTCCTGGCCGACGCTCTGATGGTGGCCGGCGGTCCCACCCGCGACGCCAACATGGAGGGGGTGCGGGTCGAGCGCGCCGGCGAGCGCCTGTCGCCGGCGGTCACCCGGCAGGCGCTGGCGCGGGGCGCGACGCTGGACGACCTGAGCCTGCACTCCGGTGACGGCATCGATGTGCCCCGTACCCCGCGTCACGACACGGAAGGAACGGTGCGGACGCTCGCCATCCTCCTCACCATACCGGCCACGATCTTCGGCCTGACCAGAGTCTTCTGACGACCAAACGAAAGGAGCGGAGCGATATGCAACGGACGGCAACACTGAGTCTCGTCGCCGCGCTGGCGGCCGCCGCATGCTGGGG
>JAJRCO010000077.1 GCA_028678905.1 Methanomicrobiales archaeon | reverse complement strand
TGCCGCCGGTGTCGTCGCCGGGCACGATTCAGGGCTAGTCGGGCGCGATGGCCCAAGCCGGTGCCCTGACGCTCGTCTCGACCGATCCGGCGACCCAGTTCACGGCGGCGCTGGCACAGAATGCCTATGACACCGTGAGCCTCGAAGCCGGCGAGGGCATTCCCGAGAAACTTGGGTTTGTCGATCAGGGCATCGGCGCGGGCCGTACCGTGGCGTCACGGCTGCGGGCGATTGCGGTCATCTCGAAAGAGAATCTCGCCTGGGAAATCTGGCTCTGGGGCCAAGGCACGTTCAACGCCTCGGGGAGCGATCCGGCCAAGGTCTTCCCGCTCGGACGCTGGGCGTTCGGGGCGGCCGATGGCGTGCAACTCGCCGGGACCGGGCTCTACTACTACTACTCGGACGCCAACGACCACCCGTACGTCGATCTCGATCGAAAGGGCAAAATCCATCTCATGCTGGTCAATCGGTCGGTGACGGGCAAGTCGGCGGGCGCGACCGGGGCAATGCGGATTCAACTCGCGCTCGAAGCGACGATGGGGTGGTGAGCCATGCCGATCATTCCGGTCTTCAAGATTCAGATTGCGTCGGTCGAAACCGGCGTGGTCGCCTCGTCGTTCGGCGGCGGGTTACTCGAAAAGAACCTCACCGATGCTCTGATTGAAGAACTCCGCAAGGAACGGATCGGCATCATGTCATCGCGGTCGGCGATTGAAGCCGCAGTCGCTCGGTCGGTGCAACGGGCGTGCGTGGAATTGAAGGCGCGGACGCGCGGCGTCGTGGAAGAACGGTTCACGAAGCGGTCACTGCCGCCGGACGTGCCGACGGAGACCGCCTGACATGATCACCGCCTTGATGGCGGACACGATCGAACGGGTCCGCGAGAACTACGTCTACGACGCGATTCTCCTAGCCTGGGTGCCGATGAGCCAGCCCACGGGCGCTGGCGGCACCGCCTCAGCGTTTCACGCGGCGTTTCCGGCCGATGGCACGGCGGTGGGCTTCTTGGATTCCGCCGGGGCCACGATGGTGCCGGTGCAGCTCACGGCCGCCGGCAAGGTGCC
>JAJRCO010000384.1 GCA_028678905.1 Methanomicrobiales archaeon | reverse complement strand
TTGGGGGTAATCATTTCAACTTTGTCTTGAGGACAATGTTTTTTATCCTGTACAGCGAACTCTCTGCCGTCATGGACACTGAAGAGATCGTTGTGGGCACGTGTGTTCGCTATCCCCGTACGGGGACCACCGGGAAGGTGGAATCCCTGGAGACGATAGATAACCAGATCTTTGCGACCCTGGACAGCACGCATCTTCTCTACCGGGTGGACCAGCTGGTCCAAGCGGGAACTACCGAGGACAAGAAAAAGGGGACACGGGAAGATGTGCGGAAGATCATCGAAGAAGAGCGTGAACTCGGCGCTACCCTGCATGAGGTGGGAAAGACGGACGAAATGTGTGATGGGGGCGGTTAATCCCGGATCGGTATCGTGGTCAGTTTCACTGACTCCACTCCCCGCTGGGACATCAGACGCTCTGCGATATGCTTCAGGTCGGAACCATCACCGCGGAGGAGAATCACCTCCATGCACCGGTCATGGGTAATATGGGCATGGAGAGAGGCACTGATCACATTCATGTAATCATGCTGAATGTCGGTGAGGGTCTGCAGCAACCCCCGCTGATCATGGTCGTACACCATGGTAATCACTCCCTGCCTTTCCCCTTTTACATCGGCCATCCACTGATAGTGGGCGATATAGCTGCGGATGGCATCCCGAATCCCTTCCGAGCGGGATGAGTATCCACGCAAAGAGATGATCTCATCGAACTTTTCCAGCAGGTTTTTCGGGAGAGAGATGCCAACCCGGGAGAGTTCCGACTCCGAAGGTGCCGGTAGCATATAGTGATATGATTCTGCAGGATGTGTTTAAACTTTCGATTATTCGGAGATAATTTTTCTTACTTCTGACGCCTGCAGGGAAGACGGTCACTTATATACCCTAGAACAGATCAAATGTATACTACGATCCTGGGGAGGACCATCCTTTCACGGTCCCACTACGTCAAGATCGCAATCGGGGGTTTGAATTGCGCGATACCAGTATACCCAGCGTGAATATCGGAGTTGTTGGTCATGTGGACCATGGTAAGACCACTCTGGTCAGTGCACTGACCGGGGTCTGGACGGACCGGCACAGCGAAGAACTGAAAAGAGGCATTTCCATCCGCCTCGGGTACGCGGATGCGACTATCTACCTCTGCAAAAACCACACCGGGGCAGATGCCTACTGCACTACTCCGGATTGCCCGATCTGCGGGGAGAAAACAGTTCCCTTGCGCACGGTCTCCTTCGTGGATGCACCAGGGCATGAAACGTTGATGGCTACCATGCTATCGGGGTCGGCACTCATGGATGGTGCGATGCTGGTCATCGGCGCGAACGAACCCTGTCCTCAGCCCCAGACCAAGGAACACCTGATGGCCCTGTCCCTGGTAGGCATCCAGAAGATCGTGATCGTGCAGAACAAGATCGATGTGGTCAGTCAGAAGGATGCTCTTGCCCATTATCAGCAGATTAAAAAATTCGTTGCGGGAACCATCGCGGAGAACGCCCCCATTATCCCGGTTTCTGCGCAGAAAAAGATCAATCTGGGGGCGCTCATCGAGGCCCTGCACACCACCATTCCGGAACCGGAACGGGACGCGGCCGCAGATCCGCTGATGCTGATCGCACGGTCCTTCGATATCAATAGACCCGGATCGAGCTGGAAGGATCTGAAAGGCGGAGTGGTCGGCGGTTCGGTGATCCGGGGGGTACTCAAGGAGGGAGACGATATCGAGATCCGGCCCGGCTTGCAGATCCAGGCCGAGAACAAGATCCGCTGGGAACCCATCATGACCAAGATCACTTCCATCACCGCCGGATCAAAGAAAGTCATCGAGGCCGATCCGGGCGGTCTGATGGGCATCGGCACCAAGCTCGATCCCTCGCTTACCAAGAGTGATGCCCTGGTCGGGCAGGTCGTGGGGCATCCGAATGCCCTTCCCCCGGTCTGGGACAAGCTGACCTTTAAAGTCACCCTGATGGAACGGGTGGTGGGGGCAGACAGCGAGATCGTCATCGAACCCCTCAAGCATAAGGAACCACTGATGATCTCGGTGGGCACGGCGGTCACAGTAGGTGTGGTAGTGAACACCCGTAAAGATCAGGTGGAGGCGATACTCAAGCGGCCGGTCTGCGCCGATGTAGGATCGAGGATCGCAATCAGCAGACAGGTGAGCGGGCGATGGCGGCTGATCGGCATGGGAGTACTGGTCGGGTGAAAGTACTGATCGATACCAACGTGTTCACTCTTCCGGTGCAGTTCGGGATCGACCTGTTCTCAGAACTGGAGAGACTCCTGGGCGCTTTTGAACCTCTCGTTCTGGAGGGTACCCTGCGGGAGCTGGAACAGCTGGGAGCGGGGAGTGGAAAGGATGCGTCCGCCGCCCGGGTGGGTCGGATGCTGGCGCAGCGCTGCACGGTGGTGGAGACATCCGCTCCTGCAGCGACCGTTGACGAACAGATCGTGCGGTATGCGCAAATCAGTGGAAGCACTGTGGTCACCAACGATGTGGCCCTGAAGAACACGCTCCGAGAAAAAGGGATTCGTGTAATAGGAATGAGGAAAAAAAAGACACTGGAGATCAGCGGGTGAGGTATGTATTACCGATTGAAGCTGGCGGATAAAGTGAGAGTTCCCCCCAACCGGCTGGGTGAAGAACTGGAAAAAGTAATTCTGAATGTGCTTGAAGAGCAGCTCGAAGGGAGCATCGACAAAGACCTGGGCATCTTCATTGCCGTCACCCAGGTATTCGAAGTGGGGGAGGGCGAACTGGTGCCGGGGGATGGTGCGGTCTATTACGACGTCAATTTCGAGGCACTGGTGCTCCGTCTCGCCCTTCAGGAGATCGTGGAAGGTATCGTCGTAGAGACCACCAGTTTCGGGGCCTTTGTCAGTCTGGGGCCTATCGATGCGATGCTTCATGTGAGCCAGATCTCCGATGAATACATCAATTATGACGAAAAGAATGGCCGGCTGATCTGCCAGGACTCTAAAAGGTTCATCGGGGTGGGGGATATCATCCGTGCCCGAGTGGTCACGCTCAGCCTCACCGAAAGGGAGCCCCGGGAGAGCAAGATCGGACTCACCATGCGTCAGGTGGGGCTGGGCCCTCTGACCTGGCTGGCCGATGAGATCGAGAAGGAACGGGGGAGTGTCCGTGGTAGTGCGTAAGAAACAGCCCTACGTGTGCAGAGACTGCCACCGGGTGGTGGAAGGAGAGAGCTGTGTGGTGTGCGGCACTTCCAATATGACCGTCGACTGGGCAGGCTATCTGATCGTCATCGATCCTGATCATTCGGATATCGCCAAGAAAATGAACATCAAGCTGCCGGGACGCTATGCGCTGAAGGTCCGCTGAATGTTCCGCCTTCCTGAACAGGAACGGCATCTGCTGAAAAAACCCTTTGGGATCCTGTATCCGGATGTAAAAGAGGCTCTTCCGCTGCTCACTGGAAAAAAGGTGTACGCGGTGGGGGACGTGGTAACCCAGCGACTCCTTCACTACGGCATCATCCCCGCACTGGCGGTCATCGATCAGCGGAGTATGAGGGTTCCCTGCGAAAGCATACCCGAGTACAGGACCCATCGTTTTTCGGCTCGCAATCCGGCCGGAATAATTACCGATGAGCTCATCGATAGCATCGAGCAGGCGCTCCGGGTGGAACCATCCCTGATCATCGTAGAGGGAGAGGAGGATCTGGCGGTCATCCCCCTTGTGCTTCGGGCAGCAGAAGGAGGAATCCTCCTGTATGGCCAGCCTCGTGAGGGAATCGTACTCCGGGAGATCACCCCTGAGGCAAAGAGAGAGGCGGAGATCCTGCTTTCCCATTTCATCAGGGAATAAATCCGGGAAAGGAACGAGAATTTAAATAAACCGCTCGACAACATATACAGGATATTCGATGGAGATTACTATACTCGAAGATAAAAGAAATGAGCTCCTGAAGAGGCGGGAGATCCAGTTCCAGGTCGCGTACCAGGGTCCCACTCCCTCACGCCAGCAGGTGCTGGATAAGTTGTCCGCTCTCCTCAACCTGAGCCCGAATCTCACGGTGATCGATTCGCTCCGGACCCGGTTTGGAAAAACCGAGATCAAAGGGACGGCCCGGATATACGACACCGAAGAGATGAAGACAGAGATCGAGCGACCCTATCTCTTCAAGCGGGGTAAAAAAGCAGAAGCAGCACCGGAGAAAGCCTGATGGCAGAGAAACGCAGCGAATATTACACTATCAAGGAAGGGAAGGCGGTGGTCCAGAGGAAGTCCTGCCCCCGCTGCGGGACCGGGGTCTTCCTTGCCGACCATAAGGATCGCCTCTCCTGTGGGAAATGCGGATATACAGAATTTAAAAAATAATCTCTTTTCATGGCAGTACCCGTGCCCATACTCGGTATAGAAGGCACGGCCTGGAATCTCAGCGCCGCAGTGTTTGGAGAGGATCTGATCGCCCAGTACGCCTCTGCCTACCGGCCCCCGCAGGGAGGAATTCATCCCCGTGAAGCGGCTCAGCACCATGCGACGATGATGAAAGAGGTAATCGGGCGGGTGCTGCAGAAAGCAGGAGAGATCCGAGCGGTCGCCTTCTCCCAGGGACCGGGTCTTGGTCCCTGCCTGCGTACGGTGGCCACCGCCGGCCGTGCCCTGGCCCTTGCCCTGGATGTGCCCCTTATCGGGGTGAACCACTGTGTCGCTCACGTGGAGATCGGACGCTGGGCGACGGGCAGCCGGGATCCCATCACTCTCTATGCGAGCGGCGCCAACACCCAGGTGATCGGGTATCTCAACTCCCGCTACCGCATTTTTGGGGAGACCCTGGACATCGGCCTGGGTAACGCCCTGGACAAATTCGCCCGTCATCACCGGCTACCCCATCCCGGAGGACCGATCATCGAGGAATACGCGAAGAAAGGGAGCTATTGTGAGTTTCCCTACACAGTCAAAGGGATGGATCTCGCTTTCTCAGGCTTGGTCAGTGCGGCAAAAGATCCCCGCATACCCCTGGAGGACGCCTGCACCTCACTCCAGGAAAACGCGTTTGCTATGTGCGTAGAGGTGACTGAACGGGCGCTCGCTCATGCCGACAAGGAGGAGGTTCTCCTGGTGGGCGGAGTGGGAGCAAACCGGCGCCTCCAGGAAATGCTTGCCCTCATGTGCGAGGACCGGGGGGCCACCTTCCACGTTCCTTCGAATCAGTTTCTGGGCGACAACGGAGCCATGATCGCGTACACAGGCCAACTGATGCTGGAGAGCGGTCAGACCCTGCCCATCGATGCAGCGAGGATCAACCCGGTCTACCGGGCCGACGAGGTCC
>JAJRCO010000071.1 GCA_028678905.1 Methanomicrobiales archaeon | reverse complement strand
GTCGGAATTGAACAGTTAAAAAAGCTGGAGAAACACAATCAGAAGCGCATCGAATTGGCCAACCGCCTGACGGAAAAACTGTCGGGGATCAAAGGCTTGACGCTGCCGTACGTGGATCCCCGCGGTAAACACGTCTTTCATGTATATGTGATCCAGGTGGAAAAAGATTTTCCTCTAAATAAAACGGATTTCATGTGGAAGATGTACACCGAGAAGAACATCAAGGTATGGTCCCACTACATGCCCATTCATCTAACGAAACCATACCTGGACCGGGGACACGAGGAAGGAGAGTGCCCGGTGGCGGAAGCAGCCTTTGAGAAATATGTCTCGCTTCCCATTCACCCCCGACTGACTGATGAGGCCATCGACTACATGGCGAGGAGCATCCTGGAGATCAGTGAGATACCGCAAAAGGGGATTTGACTATGATTATTGCAATGTCTCGCAAGGACGCAATATCCGCTAAATTCCGGTCGCTCTACGGAACCGAGCCAACCTGCTGGGTGCGCGCCCCCGGTAGGGCGGAGCTGCTCGGAACGGACACGGACGACCACCTCGGATATGTAATGACGATGGGCATTCACCTAGATACATGGATCGCCTTCAAACCTACCGGAACCGATATAGTCAGGGTTCATTCCATGAACCTGGAAAAAGATTTACAGTATGCAATCGGTGCGGAACCGAACGAACCTGCCAGCACGTGGGATCGATACATAAGTGGCGTTTCGCGCGCACTCAGGCTCAGAGGGTACCAGTGCTGCGGCGTTGATGCTGTTTTGCACAGTACCATTCCCATCGGTGGAGGGCTATCTTCTTCTGCCTCTCTTGAGGTGGCGACTGCCTTGATGTTCCAGGCTGCTGCTCGCTTTTCTATTTCAAAGCTGGAAATTGCGAAAGTCTGCCAGCATGCTGAAAACCAGAGCGCCGGCGTTATGTGCGGAATTCTTGATCAGTACTCGTCGGTCTTCGCGAAAGAAGGAACGGCGCTGCTGTTGGACTGCCTCAGCCTCAGCCATGTTGAGGTTGGCATTCCAACTGATATCAAAATCGTAATTTGTGACACAAATTTTCCGCGTACGCTCGCCGGCTCCGAGTATGCAAAGCGAAGGCAGGAGTGCGATGAAGGAACACGACTTTTAAGAGAGCAGGACAGCCGCATACGTACTTTAAGGGATGTTAACGGTCCGATTTTCGACCGTCTAAAATCCCGACTCCCTGAGATGCTCCAGAAACGCTGCCAATTTGTCTTCCAAGAAAATCAACGAGTCGTCGACTTCATGGC
>JAJRCO010000207.1 GCA_028678905.1 Methanomicrobiales archaeon | reverse complement strand
TCCTTCTGAGCAGTGATGAAAATGATCGGAATTTCCCGTCCACGACTCTTCAATTCCCTTTGGAGGTCGAGTCCGGACATGCCCTGCATCGCGATGTCGACAATGAGGCATTTGGTTTGGGCAACGCTCTCGGATTCAAGAGAGTCTTCCGCTGATGAGAACGCCTGGGCTGCAAAGCCGAATTCCCTCAGCAAGTCGAGCAGTGACTCGCGTACGGACTCGTCGTCATCGACAACTGACACAAGGGAACGTTCAGTAGCGCTGCTTTCTCGGCACGACTTCATGACAGAAGAATGCATCGGCCCTGGGAGCAGCAACTATTTTGCTTTGGTATTGCTTTGCCGCGAAATCACTTGACGGCGAAGCATGCACTCCTCTTTGCGCAGCTGTCGAGGAAGGCATCTAATCCTGATTACTGTCGGCGGCCGGCGAACGCTGGAATCTGCAAGGAATTGAGAATGAAAACGTAGTTCCCGGACCATCATTTGACGTCGCCCACAGACGCCCATGGTGACTCTCAACAATGGATCGGCTAAGTGAGAATCCAATTCCCATACCGGAATCTTTCGTCGTGTATAAGGCTTCGAACAATCTGTCCGCAGCTTTAGGATCGAAACCGACTACAGCGTCTTTTACACTGAGGCGCACCTGATCGCATTCATATCTTTCGGTCCAAATCAACAACTCCCTGGGACGATCGTTTACGGTGCACATCGCGTCTGAAGCGTTCCGGAGCAGGTTCAGAATGACCTGCTGGAGCTGAACGCGATCACCTGTGACGGCCGGGAGATCATCGGCAAGTTCAAGCCGTAGAGTCACCCTGTTCCTCTGAAGTTCACTCAACGACAGCGCGATCACTTCCTGTGCGGCCTGACTCAGGTCGACTGCCTCGATGGCGGCAACCTTCCTGCTAAATAGCGCGCGCAAGCGCGTGGTCACCTCTGACGCACGATTGGCATCGCGAAGCGCCGGACCGTTTCTCGGGCGCCAGCCACGTTTGGGGGATCGGCGTCGAGCATTCGCAGAGTCGATACTCTCGTCGGGCGTCTGGCCTCGTTCGACTGTGAAACGCTGGCCGCGGCGAAGGCCCAGGTCAATCGGTTCGGGACGCCGACGGCTACCGAGCTTAAGTCGAGCAACGACCTGTTCTTCCCACTGCTGGCCTTGCCAGGTGCGCAGGCGCGCCGTGCGAAGGTTCGTAATATCGGTTACGGTGTTCGGAGCGACTTCG
>JAJRCO010000013.1 GCA_028678905.1 Methanomicrobiales archaeon | reverse complement strand
TGGGGCGGTGGCAGGACGGCGAGCCCGGCGTCTCGCAGCGCCTGCGCCGGATAGAAGACACCATGGGCATAGGCCCGCAGCGCCATAGCGAGGACCGAGCTGCCGATCTGCTCTAGCCCCATCAGCGGCATCACCATAGTTATATAACCGAGGCGGCTTCCGCAGCTTTACGCCGATTCGTCCGGCGGCGCGGCGGTGTCGCGTCCGCTTGCACGGCGCTCGGCCGGCGACGCAGGACGACGGGCACTCGCCCACCGGAAAGCCCCGGGACGCGGACCTCGCTGCGATAGCTCACGCCGGGCTCCATCTTGGGGTCGACCAACATGCCGACACGAACGAGGGCCTGCTCGCCTCGCTGCAAGGACACGGTTTCCGGGTCGAACGACACCTCGGGGTGTACCTCACGCCCGGCAGCGTCGAGCAGTGGGTCGATCGCGACACGCGCTGAAACCGCCTCCGGCAGCCTGTTCTCGACCAGGAACATCCCGAACGCGGGCTTACCGTCCTCGCCTTCAATGACCAGCGTCGGGTCCTGCGCGGGCGGCGTTGGTGGTGGCGGCGGCGGTGGCGCAGGCTCGGAGCGGGGTGGCGGCGGCGCCCAGAAAGGCGTCGCGGTCATAGTGCGCGGGTCGTTGACGGCGTTGATCATCGAGCGCAGGTAGTCGGTCGTCAGGGAGCTCATCGCCTCGAAGTAGCCGAGGTAAGACTGCATTGCCTGACGCCAGGCGTCCATCATCGGTTGAGGATCGTAGGAGTTCATCGAGTCTACCTCTGGTGTGTGCAGGCGCGATCACAGTAGAAGTGGTCGTACCAGTGGTGCACAAGGTCCGGACAGTCATCCACCTCCACCTCGTGACACGAGTCCTGCCCGCGGTCGTTGGCCTTGATCGTCCAGCGAAGGTAGTGGTCGCGGCAGCCGCGCACCCAGAGCAGGACCTCCCACTCTTCGCCGTGGCCGGCCTTGGGCGGTGTGGCAAATGACGCCACAGCGAAGTCGCGCTCCATGGGGCCAAGCGTAAGCGTGGCGGGGTTGAACTTTACGTCAGCCGCGTGCGCACCGGCAGCTTGCAGGTGAACGACTCGGTTGGTCATGGTGCAATTCGTGACGCGGATACGCACGGAGGCGGTGCCGCCCGGGCAGACGT
>JAJRCO010000118.1 GCA_028678905.1 Methanomicrobiales archaeon | reverse complement strand
TGATTCCCAAAACCACCACGTTCAGGAACAGACTTATCCACAGCATTACCCCTTGGGAGGAGAGAAAAACCGCCCAGAGCAAGGCGGTAAAACAGATAAGATAGAATATTATCCAGGTCCGGTATTCGAGTATTTCCATAAAGTACATCATATTTTGACATTATTATATATCAATATATCGATTAATTTTTAACAATTATTTGAGTTTTTTATGCGATTAAATAGTAATAAAATAATTATTTCTAAATTTCTGACATTTCTCTCACTTTTCTGGATAAACCGAACGATATTGCCCTTTTATGGAGTCGTTTTTTTCCGAAAAAATTTGCCTTCAAAAATGCTCAAAATGTTATTATTTGCTTCAATTATCTCTTTTGTTGAATTTAATAACCATAAGAAATTTAGATAAGTTTATATAAAAATTACAACAATTATTGAATGATGAATCTGACACAGATGCGGGATTGGATATTCTACTATCTGATTTGTTTTGTGGGACTCCTGTGGGTGACATTCCTTTCGGCACAGCGCATCATGTTCTGGTACAGTATCTTTCTCGCCGGAATCATCATTGGGGTAAGCGCAGTTCTCTTCCTGGCCATGGTCAGGAAAGGTATTGGGAGTGCGGATGAAACGCATTGATCACAGGCAGGAATCGGGATAGTCCCCATAGGAGGATGAGACATGGACGACGTTATGGTGTACATCGTGATAGGTTTGCTGACCTTTATCATCGGATTCCTTCTGGGATATTTAGTGCTCAAGGAATACTATTCACGGCGGTTCCTCAGGGTGGCGAGGCAATGCGAGCAGTCCCGATCCATTGTTCCACTCATCTCGGAATTGGAACAGGAATCCTGAGGAATCGTCATGGTTGATGCATTTTCATATTTTCTCCTCAGTGTGGTCACGCTCTGTTTCGGCATCCTGGTGGGATTCCAGATCGCCCACATCTCACATGTGAAAAAGCTGGCGAAACTGGCAAAACGCTGCGTCGACACCGGCACCATTGCACCCGTTCTGGTAGAGCTCGAATCGGCTGGCGTGTGTCTGAACGCACCGGGAGATTGACTGCTGTTCCTCGCAAGCATGATTCTGATACACTTAATACCGCCCTAATGAAAAGGAAAAGTGTATGCAGGAGATAAAACCCGGGATGGTCCCTCCGGTGGAGAGTATAGAACAGTTAAAGCAGGATCTTCTCGCCTATATCGAGAAAAATACTCTCAAGATCGACACCAACCTGCCAGTTTTTTTTGGTTATATCATCTCTACGCTGGAGGAATCCGCCAAAGACATCTCCGATACGTTGTATGACGAATTTATTGACGAAATTGCGTTCAAGCTTATTGAGAAAAGCGAAAACGTTCATGATCGTGAGTTCATTGAACGAGTCTGCACACAGGCATTAAGAACAAAAAGAATGAGCAGCGAACGTACCGGCATCGATCTTGCGGCAGGAGTAAAGTTAATCGCGATGGGGGAGTACCAGCGGGCCATCACCTATCTTAAGGAATACACAGCGATTGACGGGATCATCGCCTCAGCGGTGGCCTACTGCTACTACATGCTATCTCTGAAGGAGATTGCGGATAATATAGCCCAGGTTCCCGGCCGGCCGGGAGAGATGGAGCTGCTGGCCCGCGAACAGATGCTGTTCCTCGCACAGAAACGCCCTCCCATGAACTATCTCTCGCGGTTCCAGAGCAAAGACGAGCCCGAGCTGACGCGGGCGTTCTGGCTCATGACCACCTGCTCGCTTGAATGGTTCCCCAGCGAACCGGGATTCCTGGCATTGGGCATCGAGAAAGCCAAGAAAGACGCCAACAAAGAGATGAGGAAGGAACTGCTCAAAATCGCGAATGAAAGATTTTTCAACGATCTTTTCTTCCTCCGGGAGACTTATTATTTGAATCTGGAAGAGCGGGATCCTATCGGAGCAGCAAGCATAGTAAAACAAATGCTCCAGCAGTATCCTGATGACTGGGAGTCCATCTACTACGGGATCAAGCTCTCTCTTCTGACCAACACCCGGACCACCTTCGATACTTTCCGCAAGCTGTCGGTTGCGAAAGGGATTCCTGCATCCTTGATTCATTTATTCGACCTGTCCTTTGCCGTTATCAGCAGGGACCGGGAGGCCAGCACCCATCTCCTTTCGGCCGGAAAAAGGGAATATCACTCCCTGTCCTATTTCCTTCATCTGCTGGAATACCTCGTCCAGGATGTTTTTTCCGAAGATCAGAAGAGATCCCGGAAAGCGAAGAAGACCCTGGTCGATGCGGTGGAGATGTTCTGCCTCTTCACTATACGACGGCAGCACCACATAGAAAACGATCCACACGCAGGGTAACTAGGATCTCCTACCGGTTTTCTGTTCATCCATAACCGTCTGTAATGGGCAGTCAGAGTACTTGCTCTGTGATGCAAGATACTGTTCATAAATATCCCTTCCACGGGTAGATTCGTGCTATTTATAGTGTCGAGGTCGTACCGTCAGCCCTGCGGATCAGCACCCTTCCTCCTTCGGCAGGATAGTAGGTGAGAGATCTGCCCCCGGATCCCCCGACCTCCTCCCCACCATTCCTGATTCCCCGCTTTCTCACCTGTTCGCGGACAGCCTCGATGTTCCGTTCGCCGATATTCAGATTTCCATTGAATGTTTTGAACATGCAGGCCCCCCCCACCAGCTTGGCAATAAGGGACCTTTTCCTCGTTCCTGGCAATCGCAGCTCCCGCTCCAGCATTTCCACTGCGGTGTCTGCAAATTTCGCTGGGCGGTCTGTTCTACCCTGGGAACAGGGGAGCATAATATGAGCCATTCCTCCACTGGCCCGGGATTCATCGTGGAGGACCAGCGCAACGCAGGAACCCAGGCCGATGGTTGACATGGGGTTATTACCGATCGCATAGTCTCCAATTCCCACCATCACCCGTATTTCAGATCCACTCATCCAGGGATCTGTGAGGGTCATGTGGGACCCACCAGACGCTCCAATAGCTCTAGGATCTGCCGGAGCATGGGCGGGTTAGGCAGGAGCAAGAGATTAGCCGTGATCAGCGCATCCTGGCTCCGAAGTTCCGTCCGGAACAGAACGACTTCATTGAGATCTTCGTTCTGCTGAGCTAGAATAGTCTCTATCGCGGCGTGGGGCATATCCAGGGCAAACGATGGGGGAGAAGGAAGCATCACCAAATTTAGCAGTCCGGCAGTGGCATCAAGAAAAGCGGAGACCATGATATTACCTATCTCGATAATGGCACTGGTATCCATCTCCGCTCCTGCGGATATATCGGTGTTGCCCAGCAGTATGTTCACCAGACGGATTGCCGAGGCACGCGGGAGATGCAGGAGGATGTATCCGCCATTGGACACTTCGCCCTGTATCTGGAAGACGATCAGTGCTGAAGTCTCATCCCCCACATGCTGGTAGATATTGGCGATATCCAGCAGCTGTATTTCGGGCACCGTCATGTCAATCCCCGATAGCAACATCTGAGAGAGGGTGGTCGCGGCATGCGCTGCCCCGATGTTTCCCAGTTCGCGCAGTGCATCGTATTGATTTGCGGTTAGCATCATGTCATCTCACAACAAGGTACTGATGTCCAGCACCGAAACGACCTCTCCGTCGCCAGGGATAGTTACCCCGCCGATTCCCCGGCAGCTCCCGAACAGATTGTTGAGAGGTTTTATTACCACTTCCTGCTGACCGTCCACCGCATCGATAGCGAGCCCGGCCTTCTTGTTCTGATGCTGAACCACGATCACGAGATCCCTTCCGTCTGAAGTCCCAAACATGTCTTCGAGCCTGCGCAGGGAGAGGACTTCATCCCGAAGAAGCAACACCTCGCTTCCCCCGATACGGCGTATGGACTCTGGTCGCAGTACAGCGACTTCGACCACGTTGGTAATCGGAACAGCACAGCGCCGGCCGTTGATTCGGACCATCATGACCTCCACAATAGCCATAGTCGGTGGAAGCACCAGCCGGAAGGTGGTTCCCTCTCCTTTCACCGACTCCACCTGTATCAGCCCTTTCAGTGCCTCGATGCCTCTTTTCACCACATCGAGTCCCACGCCTCGCCCACTGATATCCGTGATCGTTTCCGCGGTAGAGAACCCCGGGCGGAACAATAACTGGATTATTTCATCCTGCGAAAGCGATGCCTCCTGTTCCGGAGAGATTACCCCCTTCTCTACCGCCTTTTTCCGTACCACTTCTTCATCAATCCCGGAGCCATCATCCCGGATCTCGATCAATACATTGTCACGGTCCCGGCAGGCGGTGAGCGTCACGATGCCATTGGGTGTCTTTCCTTTTGCAATACGAACGTCTGGCAGTTCAATACCATGGTTCACCGCATTCCGGATCAGGTGCAGGAGCGGATCGCTAAGACCGTCCATGATACTGCGGTCCAGCTCGGTTTCGCCTCCCTCGATAATGAACTCGACAACCTTGCCGTCGTGATGGGCCACATCGCGGACAACCCGCGGGAAACGGTTGAAGATGTGGGCAAGAGGGATCATACGGATATTCATCATCAGGTTCTGCAGGTCGGAAATGGATCTTCCCACCAGGTTTATAGCGTCGTCGAGCTCCTTTATTCCATTCCGGGCTGCGATCTGTTTCAGGCGTCCACGGTTGATCACCAGATCCTCGACCAGATTCATCATCTGATCGAGCCGGCCGATATCCACACGGATATTTTTCACCTCTTTGGACTTCTCAGCCTTTGCCGGGGATGTGGAAAGTGTTCCCTCTGCTTTTTCTGGCTCTCCAGAGGTTTCTTCTGACACGATGACTGCGGCGATATCCACTCCTGAAGCCGCCATCTGGAGTGCATCGCAACCTGCAGAACTCTCCATCACCACCGTGAATTCCCGAAGGAATCGACCGTTTTCGATATCATCCCTTTCCGGGTTGGTGGAAATGATCTTTCCCAGTTCTTCCAGGTTCTCCAGGGCAAGCATCGCCCGTAGGTCTTTCATCGAACAGTCATCCGCAGTCCTGATGAGGACTCGGTACAGCTGATAGGCATGCGTCTCGGGAGATGGTGTCGCTTCCGGTTCTACCATCAGATCGGGCGATGGTTGATTTTCTGGCTGGGAGAGAGAATCGCCCCTGGAGCTGCTCCATCCTTCCAGGGCAGTGAGGAGATCTGCCGGGTCCTGCAAGGAAGAGGCATCCCCTCGCTCTATCTGGTCAAGGAGTTCTTCTATCCGATCGGTGCAGCACAGGAGCATGTCAATGAGTTCTGGTTGAACAGCCAGGGAACGATCTCGTATCAAGTGAAATTTGTCTTCCATGGCATGACAGAGTCGTTCCAGTGCCGGATAGCCCATCGAGGCCGACATGCCCTTGAGCGTGTGGGCTGCCCGGAATATTTCATCAATCGCCTCGGCATTGCCCCCTCCCTCCAGTGCCAGCAGATTCCGGACCAGCATCTCATGATTTTCGCGGGACTCCACGATGAAAATCTGTTGATATGAATCCTCTTCGGACATGTTATCCCTCAGCCTGTACTGCTACCTTCATGATCTCAGTCGACATCCGCTGCAGGGGAACGATCTGATCGACGGCGTTCCTGTCTATGGCGGACCGGATCATCCCATACACCAGGCATTCCTCTTCAGGTGCAGCAAGAACTCTCCCTCCTGCACGGTTAATTTCCCGGGATCCTTCTCCCCCGTCCTTTCCCATGCCGCTTAAGAGAACGCCCACAGCCTTTCTTCCAAACACCCTAGCTCCCGACGCGAACGTCCGATCTACCGCGGGGCGGACAGAGTGGACCGCCGGTTCCATAGTGTGTACGATCCGTCCACCCCGCATCCCCCCGGCCCCGACAGTACCTGTGACCACGGAGTGAAAACCTCCATGGGAGACCAGCACAAATCCTTCAACCAGGAGGTCTCCATTCTGGGATTCCCGCACGGGTAACAAAGACACTTTATTGAGTCGTTCAGCCAGCGGGGCAGTGAATCCTACCGGCATGTGCTGGGTGACCACCACCGCGGAAGGAAGCTGGGGGTCCAGGGAGGAGAGAATCGTATCGAGCATGGGCGGGCCTCCAGCTGAAGATCCAATCATCACCACGCTCCGGGCGAGCTCTTTCTTCTTCGGTACACGTGGTGCATGAGAGGGAATCTGCATCAAATGTTTTATCCGGGTGGCAAGCTCCTTCTCGATGCCCCCTACCGCGTAAAGATCCCGGGGCTTGAGCATGAAATCGTCGGCCCCCTGGCGCAGAGCGCGATAGGTCATCTCCGCACCCTGAGAGGTCAGGGAACTGAGCATCAGCACTTTTGGTCTCTGTTCGAGGGGGGTTATTTTTGTGAGAAGATCGAGTCCGTTCATCCGGGGCATCTCGATGTCCAGGGTAATCGCATCCGGAGCGTGATCCAGGATCTTCTTTACCCCTTCAACTCCATCTGCAGCGGTGTCGATCACTTCGATCTCCTCATCTTTGGCGAGCATAGTCCGTATCACCATTCGCATAAAGGGGGAATCATCGATGACCAGGACGCGGATAGGCGACATCAGGAGAGCACAGTTTTGACTTCTTCCAGCACTTTCGGGGCCTGGAATGGCTTCACAATATATCCCTTCGCGCCGGTCTTGATGGCCAACTTCACCATCTGTTCCTGTCCGACAGCGGTACACATGATCACCTTAGCCCCTGCATCCAGAGTCTTGATCGCTTTCAGGGCTTCGATGCCATTCATCTTCGGCATAACCACGTCCATCGTGACCAAGTCCGGTTTCATGTCACGATATTTTGCGACCGCATCATCCCCGTCCACTGCTTCTCCAATGATGGTATGACCTCCGGAAAAG
>JAJRCO010000261.1 GCA_028678905.1 Methanomicrobiales archaeon | reverse complement strand
ATTACATTTACCTGCGTGGAGAGCGGCAAAAGAGGATTTATCCGGGCCAACAGCCCTGACCGGTATTTTTTGCAATATGACAACAATGAAACATACATACCAATTGGTCATAACGTGTGCTGGCTCAGTGAGAGCGGGAGCGGCCAGTGGAGAGAATTTTTTGAGAAGATGAGTAACGCAGGCGAAAACTGGACACGCCTCTGGATGTGCCATTTTTACCAGGGCACAACCCTCGAATGGACAAGCAATTACGGTGGCTGGGAAGGCGCCGGCAGGCTGAGTATGTCGCAGGCGTGGAAGATTGACCGAATAATCGAAAGCTGCGAGCAAAACGATATCGGGATGCAGCTTGTTTTGCAGCATCACGGCCAATACAGCACGACGACTGACGAAAACTGGGACGATAATCCGTATAATATCACGCACGCCGCGGAAGGGGGATTTCTGGCTGACGCCAACCAGTTCTTCACCGACGCCAACGCGATAAGATTGAGCAAAAACAAATATCGTTATATTGTCGCGCGGTGGGGTTATTCGCCGGCGATATTAGCGTGGGAGCTTTTCAACGAGGTGCAGTTTACCGACTGCTGGATGAACAGCAGCCAGGCATCCGTCGTCAACTGGCATAATACTATGGCGTCATACATACGCGGTATTGACCCGTTCAGGCATCCGGTGACGACGAGCAGCCACGGGCCGGGATTCGAGAATCTCTGGAGTCTGCCCGACATAAACATCATTCAGGTCCATTACTACGGGCCAGATACTATAAACTCACTGAAACAATCGGCGATGAACCTTTTAAGCTTCAATAAGCCGACGTTTATGGCGGAATTCGGGGCCGGGGGCATGTCCGAGGCCTATCCTGACAGTTTGCCCGAACCTCAAAGGTCGCAAATTTACGAAGGTTTGCCGCTTCATAACGGTATCTGGAGCACATGTCTGCTGAGGAGCACGGCGAACCTTTGGTGGTGGGAAAACTATATCGACCTGAGGGACCTCTATGATGTTTTCACGCCTCTTGCGATTTATACGGCAGGCGAGGATTTGGCCGATTATAATCTCTCTATCGCCCCGCGGGCAGTTACGGGGGCGGTCTCGATTTACGCCAATCCTGAGAGATGGGAATGGTCGTTTTATCCGCAAAAGGAGTTTTAT
>JAJRCO010000036.1 GCA_028678905.1 Methanomicrobiales archaeon | reverse complement strand
TTGCTGGAACTGACCGTCCCGGTGGTGTTCACTTTATGGCCGCCAGTAGTGCCAACAACATTCACTGAGAACGTGCAGGAGCCGCCCGCCGCGATCGTGCCTCCGGAGAGGTTGACCACGGAGAAGGCCGAGACCGTCCCGGTTGTGATGGTGCCCGCTCCGCACGATCCGGTCAGGCCGTTCGGATTTGCCACCGCCAGACCTGCCGGCAGCGTATCGCCAAAGCCCACGCCCGTGAGCGCGACTGTCGCGTTCGGGTTGGTAATTGTGAAGCTCAGAGTGGTTGTGCCGTTCAGGTTGATGCTGGCCGCGCCAAACGCCTTGGCGATGCTTGGAGGCCCAATCACCGTGATGCTGGCCGTGTTGCTGGTGGCCCCGGCTCCGCTTTCAGTCGACGAAATTGGCCCGGTTGTATTGTTCTGCACGCCCGCGGCTATGCCTTGCACGTTTACGCTGACCTTGCAATTCGCATTTGCAGCCAGAGTCGCGCCCGTGAGGCTGATTGAGCCCGAGCCTGCCGCAGCCGTTACGGTCCCAGTGCAAGTTGTTAACAGGCCATTCGGAGTTGCCACCTGCAAGCCTGCCGGCAGCGTGTCACTGAACGCGACGCCGGTGAGCGCAAGACCTGAGTTGGGGTTGTTGAGTGTAAAGGTCACTGAGGTCGTGGCATTCAACAGAATGCTGGCTGCACCGAAACTCTTGGTAATGGTCGGAGGGGCAGCAACCGTCAGGTTCGCGGAAGCCGTGTTGCCCGTTCCGCCATTGGTTGAAGTCACGTTGCCGGTGGTATTGGTGTAACTACCCTCGGCAGCGCCGGTCACGGTCACGCTGAACTGGCACTGGCTGTTGGCCGCGATCGTCGCCCCCGAAAGCGCAATGCCTGTCGGAGCTGTCGTGGTCAGCGTTCCGCCGCAGACTGTGGCAGTAGCGTTAGCGACGGTCAAGCCCGTGGGCCGAGTGTCAGTAAATGCGACGCCGGTCAGCGCCACGGCATTTGCGGCTGGATTGGTAATTGTGAACGTGAGAGAGGTGGTCGCGTTCAGCGCGATGCCGGAGGGATTGAAGACCTTGGCAATCGACGGCGGTGCAACCACGTTGATCGAGGCTGAAGCCGTTCCTCCGGTGCCGCCTTCGGTCGAAGTCACATTGCCCGTCGTATTGTTCTGAGTGCCAGCCGCTGTGCCCGTCACGTTCACTGAGAACGTGCAGGAAGTGCTTTGCGCCAGGCTGGCGCCCGTAAGGCTGATCACGTTGGTCGCTTGCGTCGCTGTGATTGTTCCTCCGCCGCAAGTGCCGGTAAGACCGTTCGGAGTCGAAATGATCAGGCCCGAGGGCAGCGTGTCACTAAAGCCGATGCCGGTCAGGCTGCTTGTGGTGTTGTTGGTCTGCATGGTGAAGGCGAGCGAGGTCGAGCCATTCAGCGGACTGCTGGCCGCGCCGAATGCCTTGGCGATCGTCGGCGGCGCAACCACGTTGATCGAGGCTGAAGCCGTTCCTCCGGTGCCGCCTTCGGTCGAAGTCACATTGCCCGTCGTGTTGTTCTGAGTGCCAGCCGCTGTGCCCGTCACGTTCACTGAGAACGTGCAGGAAGTGCTTTGCGCCAGG
>JAJRCO010000205.1 GCA_028678905.1 Methanomicrobiales archaeon | reverse complement strand
CCCCGATCAGGTACGATCTCTGCGGCGGGCCGGATCAGATGCTGTGATAGTCGGCAGCGCGATCGTCCAGAGAATTGCGGATCATCCGGAAGACGTAACCGGGGGCTGTCGCGAAATTGCGTCCTATGTACAGGAGTTGAAACGGGCGATGAGGGTCTGAACGATACTCTTTTTTTTCCATTTCCTTCTATCACCAAATTGTCTCAATCCATCCATGACCTAGAGGAGGACGAAGGCGCCGATATTCGCCATGTACCTCCCCTGTTTAATCTCACCTGCGTCTTTCTTGAAAATGGCCCCGCATCCTCGATTTTTCCATGTACCGGCCAGCCAAACGTATATAGCCATGGTCGGCCTCTAGCATCGTACTCTTAAAGGCAGATTCATGTACCTCGAGATCATCATCGTCGCCCTGCTCATCGGCGCAAATGCGATCCTGGCAATGGCGGAATTCGCGGTGATCTCGGCGAAATTGTACCGCCTGGATCATCGTGCGCGGAGAGGAGATCCGGGTTCGAAGGCTGCACTGGATCTCGCGAAACGTTCCAGTCGCTTTCTTTCTACTATCCAGGTGGGAATCACCCTGGTGGGGATCATCGTGGGGGCGTTTAGCGGGGTAACCCTCACCCAACCGCTCGCCGACCTGCTGGCGACACTTCCACTCCTGGCTCCCTATCGCCAGATTCTTGCGCCGGCGATCATCGTTCTCGTCATCACCTACTTTACCCTGGTCTTTGGTGAGCTCATTCCCAAGCGTATCGGACTTGCCAACCCGGAAGAAGTGGCAGCGAGACTGGCCCGCCCCCTGCAGGTCATATCCGCCCTCCTCTATCCGGCGGTTCGCGTGCTAAGCTTCTCCACCGAGGGGGTGCTCAGGATTGCCGGGTGGCAGGGAACTGCCGAACCCCTGGTTACCGAAGAGGAGATCCAGCTGCTGATCAAACAGGGCACCGAAGCCGGGGTGATCGAGGCAGGGGAGGAGACCATGATCAAAAAGGTGATTCACCTCGGAGACCTGAGGGTCAGCGCCCTGATGACCCCCCGCCCTGATATCGTTGCCATCGAGATCAGTGCCCCTGAGGGACACATCTGGCAGATCGTTCGGGAAGGCGGCCACAATCGGTTCCCGGTGTTCAGGGATACCATTGATACCGTTCTGGGCATCGTTTCGGTGCGGGATTTGCTGCAGGAGAAAATTACGGGAAAGGCGATCGACCTGGAGCACCTGCTCACCCCTCCTCTTTTTGTACCGGAGAGTCTCCCTGTATTGAAGATGCTTGAAGAGTTTCAGAAGAAAGGGACCAAGATCGCTCTGGTGGTGGACGAGTACTCCAGTATCACCGGTCTGATCGCCCCCCACGATATTATGGAAGAGATCGTAGGGGAGATCCCAGAGGATTATGAAACACCCCATCCCCGGGCAATCCAGCGTGCTGACGGATCCTGGGTTATTGATGGAATGATGCGCCTGGATGAGTTTCACGAACTCTTTCCGGTGGGGCTTCTGACGGGAGAGGAGAAGAGATACTATCAGACGCTGGGAGGATTTGTCATGACGTACCTGGGGAAGATTCCCGAAGCAGGTGATCACTTTATATGGAGAGGTCTACGGTTCGAAGTACTGGTAATGGATGGTTCCCGGGTGCACCAGGTGCAGGTGACCCCGCAAGTTCCAG
Source organism: Methanomicrobiales archaeon (assembly GCA_028678905.1). Lineage (GTDB taxonomy): Archaea > Halobacteriota > Methanomicrobia > Methanomicrobiales > JACTUA01 > JAJRCM01. Next base: position 6,185 of record JAJRCO010000205.1, on the reverse strand, counting down.
AAGGGGGAGGACAGGAAAGATCATCCGATACCCCGGGATAACAGACGTCCACTTGTACTCTTCGGGACTACATCCATCCCTTGTATCGGAAGAGATATACGATAACCACCGAAACGATCGCCACCCAGACGATGATCAGGAGAAAGGTGTAAGGGGTATCTTGCAGGGGAAGAGGAATATTCATCCCATAATAACTGGTGATGATAGTAGGGACCTGCATGAGGATAGTGACCACGGTCAGGATCTTTAAGACGATGTTCAGGTTATTGGAAATCACCGAGGCGTAGGCATCCATCATACTGGAGAGGATGTTGCTATAGATATTGGTCATCTCGATAGCCTGAGAAAGTTCAACTAGCGTATCATCGAGAAGATCGGTATCCTCTTCATACTTGACCAGCAGGGGAGAACGGAGCAGGCGCTCGATCATGACCTGGTTGGTGCGTAAAGACGTGGAAAAATAGACCAGACTTTTTTCCAGCTGCATCAGCCGTTCGAGTTCTACATTGCGCGTGGATTCGTGAAGCCGCTCCTCGATCTGATTCAAGGTGAAGTTGATCTCCTCCAGGGATTTGAGGAAAACCTCAGAATTGCGGAAGAAGACTAGGAACACCAGCCGGGTCTTTTTTTTGGGGCTGAATACCTTCTTCTCAATCATCCGCTCGATAAACGGAATTGGGACCCTGGAGACCAGCAGGACATATTCTTTTCCGACGATGATCCCCAGGGATACCGTGGAGAAGGGTATCTTTCTGTCTTTATCTTCGTTCTTATGCGGTACCTTCAGGATGATGAGGAGAGTGTCCCCTTCTACCTCAAACCTGGCCCGTTCCTCGATATCCAGAGCATCGGTGATAAAATCTTTTTCAAAAGAGAATTTTTCAGACAGGTCCGCGATCTCTTTGGTATCCGGGTTGGTGACCACGATGAGGGAATGCGGTACGAATTCACAGTTCTCAATAAGGGCTCCATCCCGCCGCTCATAAAACCGAATCATCTCCTTCCTCCGCGGACCGGTAATCCAATTGCACTGTACTTACCTGTTTCCTCTTTCAAGGGTCATAAGACCATTGAAGCTGGCTGGGTGGAGGAAGGATCGCCATCAACATATATTATATTTAAACTTATCTTTTTATGAAACGTTTTATTGACGAATCAATTTCAATAATTTTTATGATTTTCTAAAATTTTATTTTTTATAATTAATATTATTCAATTTTAAAAATAGTAAGTTATATATAATATATCATCATATTGCATGTTTACATGACCTGTGAGCATCTCCCCCAGGATAATATTCGCTACGTTTCCGGGGACGGAGTATGCCGGAAGAAGGAGAGTTACGAACCATCCGATGCGGAAACTCTTCCCATCCACGACATTCTTCGTTTCATGACCCACGAAAAATTCGTCCTGTCTGGGCTGATAGTACTCGGCATTGGGAAAATACTTATCATCATGAAATTATTCCAGATAGTGTAATTTTCACGATTTCGAGTAGCAGCAGAAACATATCCTTTTCGTTTCGGTAGGCGGATGCCTGCCTGTCTCCACAGAGTGGTTACTTTTGAATGGAATGGAGTTCTATCAGAGGAAAACAGCCGAAATAGTATATGCGCTGGGTTTCGGGAAAGCCCGTCCCGACTTCGTGCTCTCCCGAATTCTTGCGCCAATGAGGGAATTGTGCGTGACCTTTGAGCTACGGACCCAGGGATGCTCGATGTGCTTTTTCAGGTGTTTCTGGAAAGCAGATCGGCCGACTGGAGAATGTGCAACGGCGTAACAAACCAGTGCCTGATCGTTGAGACAAACTCCTCTGCCGATTGCTTCGACATAAAGTTCCCCAGAATATTTTCTCCTTTGTCCGATTCATACACTACATAGTAGACGATGGGCATTCACCTCCTTGATTAAATACATACATACATAGATACGAATAAATAGTTTCTGAAACGAAATATCGCCTTTCCACTTCAGGAAAAGGGAGATCTGCGCAGCGCATCCTTCATGAGTCGGAGGACTGCCCACCAGGCTACCAGGACCAGTACAAAGACACCTAGTGCGAGCAGAGGCGAGCTATACAGGATGAAGTTGAATATCCCGTGCAGTAGCATCGCCAGGGCAAGTCCCAGGAGAATAAAGCCAGTCTTATGGGCCGGGTCGAACTTGGCTCTGCCCAGGGCATATCCCCACATGCTGGAGAAGAGAGCATGCCCAGGTACCGAGAGCAGTGCGCGGAGAGCGTAGACCACGAGTACATCTTCTACGGGTGAGGTCAGATATGCGGAGGTTATATACACGATATTTTCGAGCGTAGCAAATCCTAGCGCCGCACTGGCCGCGTAGACGACCCCGTCCATCGGCTCATCAAATTCACGATTCTGATATACCGTTCGTTTGACGACCATGTATTTTGCCAGTTCTTCGATGACCGGGGCAGCGAGCACGGCAAGGATCAGATCGGAAAGCGGAAGGATACCCTCGATAAATGCAACCGGAATCGTGACTCCCATACCGAGAAGGAACGTCCGCAGGATCAGGAATTTTGGTTCCGGTTCGTAGCGATCCTTCCGGTAAAAATACCACAGCCAGAAAATCGCCGGAGCTGCCGCCACCGCGGCGATGACAAGAGTATTCATCCGATCCTATCCGCCGTACCGGTTGATTGTCCTGATCAGATCGGCAATGTGCTGCAGTTCCATGTCCAGAACCTGGGTGCGGTCCATCCCCATACTGGTCTCTGCATCAGCGGTGAGAGTATCCGGTCCCCGCACCACTTCGCGAGGATGACCATCGGAAGACAGGATCTTTTCAGCCTCCCGATCATGCACAAAAGCCCGGCCGGGCAGGATAACGGTATCCTCCAGAGTGGACAGATCGATCGACTCTAAGTCATCCCGGGTGATTAGGCAGGCGATCTCTTTGCGAACCGGTATCACCGGGCACCCGCCTCCGCAGAGTTCCAGCACCTGGCGGAGGAATGGTGCCGCGACGCTTCCGGTGATCACGGAGGCCTTCTTCTGGAGCCGTGGAAGGCGCTCCAAAAGCTCGCGCTCCTCCAGTACCGCAAACGGGGAACCGATCTCTGGGTCCCACAGGGGCGTACCGCTGATCTTCAGGTCGAACCGATCATGGAGGCTGGTCACGAGGTCTCTGAATTCTTCCACGGTGTGGATCCGCTGGCCTCTGAGGACCGGGGCGTTGCCCAGGATCAGGCCCTGTTCCGGACTGTTGGCAAACCGCATCAGAATGAGCCCCCGGGCTCCCCTTTCCTCGAGCCATTGGGCGGTGGCAACAAGCTCCTCGCCATCATTGACACCGGGAAGAACCACCGCCGCCGCGTAGACGTCTATTTCCCCGCAGAGCTCCTCCAGGATACGCAGGGATATTTTCGGCGTCGGATCGTGCATGTATTTTTTGCGCAGGGCGGGATTAGCCGAAAAAACGGTGAACGATATCTCCTGCAAACCATGATCGATGAGGTAGCGGCCGATCGAGGGATCGTCGAAACCCTTCCCACTGGTATAACCAATATGAAGAGGAGCCTCCATGCTGGCGGAGAGCTCGATCAGATCCCGGAACCAGGGGTAACAGCTCGGATCTCCTCCTCCGCTGATGGTGACCTTAGAGATGTCTCCGCTCATCAGCTGCAGTGAGGCCAGGGTTTCATCGGCTACCGTGCACAGCTCCTTGAATCCGGGATACCTTTCCTGGACACTTTTTGTGCAGTAGTCGCACCCTACCTGGAAGGGAGGACAGTGTCGGCAGCCCAGGGCACGAATTCCGCGGACCCGCTTAAAGTAACAGTATTCACAGAATCCCCGGCAGTCGATCCCGGGCCTTCCCCCGATATCTATGGTCAGCTGTACCATTCGGCACTAGATATTATTCCGCCACACTAAATGACTTTGCGAAGGAGATATCCACAAACAATATGCACGCTTCACCTTGATTATTCGGAATTGGGGTATTTCGGTTTTCTAATTTTTTTTTCCCTCGGTATCTGGAGGTTTGTACACGGCCTTCCCGCAATGGGGACATACAACCGTCTCTCCTTTCTTTTTTCCTGCATATAGCTCTTCCACAAATCCTGCCGCGACAATACCGGTGGGTAGAGCGAAAATGGCAATGCCCAAGAGAGCGATGATTCCGCCGATTACCTTTCCAAGTGGGGTGATGGGATAGACATCCCCGTAGCCAATTGTTGCAAGAGTAACAGTTCCCCACCACATCGCCTCCGGGATACTCCCAAACTTATCCGGCTGTGCCATGTGCTCGGCGTAATACATGACGCTCGAAAAGAGAACCAACGCAACGAAGATGACAAAAAAGGCCATCGACAGCTCATGCCATTTTTTATAGAATACCCGTTCGAATGTTTTAAGGCTTTCTGAATAGTGACCCATCTTAAGGATACGGGATATCCGAAAGAGACGGAGTATTCTGATAAAACGCAGATCCAGACCGACAATCAGGAATGGAATATAAAATGGCAGAATCGCCAGGAAATCAATAATCGACATCGGAGCCAAGGCATGTCGCAGGCGACCAGTAATGGGACGCCGGTACCATTCATTCTCTGTGGCTACCCATGCCCTCAGTCCATATTCGACGGTAAATATCCCAACTGAGAATACATCAAAAATATGCAGATAGATGAAGTAATTCGCTTCAATGAAATTTACTGTTTCCAGCATGACAGCAAGAATATTGAGACTGATGATTACCATCATGAAAATATCAAAGAGATGGGCCTGATCATCTCCATGATCCTGGACTTCCATTATTTCATAAATCCGTTTTTTAACGTTCTGAAACATTTGAAACCCAATAAATTAGCTCTCAGTATCTGGTGGACAAGTAGCACGCAAAAAAGGTTTCCACTGGTACATTTTTTCATCACTTCCCTGTTCCTGGTACATTTCAGGAAATCTTGGGACCATATCTTTCTATGACTACGATGAACAAGGAAGGTATAGTTCGTTCATGACCGGTATTTTCAGGGAAACGCTGAGGATGTGTTTTCTTAAAAAAAATAAACATTCCAACTGCACTGGGTTGGTGAACGTCACCCTTCAGCGATGAATCTTTTGAGCCGCACTTCGTCAAAGGAAAAATTATCTTTTTTATAATTCCGGCATCCTGCGGGCGATGTACCAGGCGTGCAGGGCAAAGATACCATACAGGGGAAGCATGAGGGTATAGGTCATCTCTTCTCCCCCAAAACTGAGCATATACAGCGTGACGGTGACATCCAGCTGAAAGATCAGGGTTCCCCACCAAATCCCCAGATAATTATACCCCTGTCCGGGAAGGATGAAATTCAGAAACCCCGCGATGCGGGGATTCTTGCGGATGCGGGGTCGCTTATTCAGTCCGCGGGGAAGGTACATGTGGGGAATACCACATTTCGGCCCTGCCAGCACGGCCTTCCAGCGGACGTTCGGGTTTTCATCGCTCAGCCCCCGAATCACGGCGCTGATCCCTTTTTCACACCCGATCTGTCCAACAACCTCCATCGCCTTGGCCCGCACATCGGCGTGCCGGTCTTTCAATGCCCGGTTCAGGGGCTTAATCGCAGCCTCTCCCAGCTGCGTAAGGTGATCCCAGTCCTGCTTTCCCAGGTACAGGTACGCCCGTTCGGTATCATTCTCCGGCTGCCACTGGAAGTTTTCCAGGGAGATAGCAGCCCCGTACCGCACGTACTTATCGGTATCGCCCAGAACCTGAATCAGGGGGCCGATCGCCGTCTTGTCCCCGATCTCTCCCAGGGCAATCGAGGTTGCCCAGCGGACCTCCACACTGGGATCCTTCAGGAGATTGATCAGAGGCGGTACCGACCGCGGATCCTTGATTTCGCCCAGCGCTTCGATGACCCCGAGTTTCACATCGCGGCTTCGGTGAGTCAGCGCTGCCAGTAGATGATCGACACCTTCACGTCCCAGCTTCCCCAGTGCATCCGCTGCCTGCCACTGGATGGTCGCGTCGGTGTGGCGAAGCGCATTGATGATCCCCTCGATATTTCTTTTCTGAAGCAGCAGTGGGATATCCGGTTGTTTTTCCCTCCACAAATTCATCGTTCGCATCCCCGTTTACAGCACATCCGATGCATTCTTCACCTTATACCATACGTGAATCGCCAGCACGGCACCAATCGCATAGGCGAGTATATTCGCCCCGGTCAT
>JAJRCO010000294.1 GCA_028678905.1 Methanomicrobiales archaeon | reverse complement strand
TAAGAATATGACAGGGAATTTCTGATCGAATTCTTTAGTCCGTGGACTGTTTCTGCCAGATACCATCAGGAAATCCTAGCATATGTCCCGAATCTTCTTTTTCCCCCTGTAGCGGCGCATCACCCCAGCATAGATGTCCGCAGCTGTCTCCAGTGCGCTGATGGGTACACGTTCATCAACTCCGTGCAGGGTGGTGAGATCGCCAGGACCGTATTCCACGACCTGAAAACCTGCCTTACGCAGAAATTTCGCATCGCTCGCCGCCCATTGCACAATAGGTTGTGGGGCCTTCCCGCACGCCCGCTCGATCTCGGAGCAGAGAGTCTGGACGATCTCCTCCTCGGGGGAGGTTATATTGGGATCGGAGCAGTCGACAATTTGTAGCCGTCCGTTTGGTACAGAATTCCTTATCTTCTCTACGAGAGAATCGACCCGGCATCCCCATGGGATTCGTAGATCCAGCTCCAGATGACAGTGCTGAGCTATGATGTTTACCTTTTCTCCGCCCCGAATCACGCCGGGATTGAACGTGATATGGGTCAGTACCTGCTGCACCCCTTCGACACCAAAAATAGATCCCAGAACTTCTGCGGATCGGTCGATTAGGGCTCCCATCTCACCATCGACCCGGTACTCACGCCGATGCAGTGCCTGAAGGTATTCGATAAACCGGACCGCGTCCATAATGGCACTCCTCCCTATGATAGGATGGAGCGAGGCATGCCCGGGCACTCCATCGAAAGTGATATTCATACGACAGAGTCCCTTCTGTCCCACGCTCGGATTGAGGAGGGGTGTGGGTTCAGCGACGATACAGTCACCGGAACGAATATGGTGGTGAGCAAGGAGGTGGCGGATACCACTCCGACCACCGGTTTCTTCGTCGCAGACGAATGCCAGGTTAACCGGGGGGTCCCGGCCTTCGTCAAGCAGGGTCTCCAGGGCAGAGAGTATCGCCGCACAGCCTCCCTTCATGTCGCTGCTCCCTCTTCCCCACACAAACTCTCCCTCTATGTCACCGGAGAAGGGATCATGGGACCAACCTTCCTGCCGGGCGGGAACCACATCGACGTGGCCGCAGAATAGTACTCCTTCGGGAGAGGGAAACGATACCAGGTTCCACCGGCCCTTCTCTCCCTCCACCATTTTGCTATGTACCCCGAGCGTATCGAGATATGAGAAGAGATATTCAATAACTCCCTGTGTATCGCCAGGTGGATTTTCGCTCCTGATGCGAACCAGCGCCGAACACAGCCGCGAGACATCCATAAAAAAAACCTGGATCAGGTTTTCATTTCTCGGAGATAGGTCTCAAAGAGGGTGGCCAGGGAATTACCGTTGTAGAGGCTTAACAGAAAATCCTTGTCGAAAAATTCATCGATGGCCATATAAAAGAACGCCGGAGGGACGGGCAGATTGCTGTCGGGGTCCAGAACCAATCGGAAACTTCGGTATTCTCCGGGCGATTCTTCATCGTACACCAGAGACCAGACTGCCGGGATGTCCTCGAATTTTTCCGGGTGATTCTGTTTGAGCCAGTTAACGAAACCTCTGAAATGCACCCGGTCTCCTTTCTCCTCCTCATCGATGCGCCAGCGCAGGTATTCCCTGCTCATCTCGTTCCGGATGGACGCGGTGTTGTAGCTGAGCAGACTCAGCGTGTAGTCGATATGTGCCAGAGCATCCATGAAATAAAACCGAAGGACCGGCTGGAAATCAGATGGATCATGCAGGATCAATGATTTTCCATAGAGATACTGCATGATGCGGGTATATTCGTTCGGCTCCTGCATGCCATACCATGGGGATCAGTGGGCAAAAAATATTCCGTTCGCCTGGTCGGGGATGGGAAAGGTCACTGGAAGTAGGGTGATCTCTTACGCACCGCTTCGAAGAATATCTCCTCGAGCTCCTTCCCTTTCTTTTCCGAGATATCCACATGGTTATCTGCACGGAGCAGGCAGGGTTTCAGTTTTCCATCTGAGGTGACGCGGAGGCGGTTACAGTATGCGCAGAACTCCGTGTTATGTAGCGGTCGCACTACCTCCACCTCCGCCCCGTTCACACAGTATTTTCTGCGATGCTGCATGCGGCGGGTGCTGATCCGCTCGGAGTGTTTTCTTAGGTCCTGTTCCACCGATCCAAGGTCTGCATGGAGGGTGCAATCGTTGAATTCCAGGAGTTCGATCAGCTGCAGAATGATATGGTCCCGCTCCCGGATGAACTGAAGGAAGCGGTCCACTTCATCCTCATTGATACCTTTCAGCAGGACCATATTCAGTTTTACCGGGGTAAGGTTCTCATGGAGTGCCGCTTGGATGCCGGCGAGCACATCGGGCAGCCGGTCCTTACCGGTAATCTGCCGATACCGGTCCGGATCAAGCGTATCCAGGCTGACGTTCACCCGGGAGAGTCCCGCCCGTTTCAAATCACCGGCCAGGCCCTCCAGGAGAATGCCGTTGGTGGTCATAGAAGATTCGATACCAGAAGGGACGGAAGCAACGATCTCACAGACATCGCTCCGTAAAAGCGGTTCCCCTCCGGTGAATTTTACCCTTCTAATCCCTAACCTCCCTGCAGTGTGCAGAATTTCCGCGATCTGATCGGCAGAGATCTCGCGGGAGGGGGATAGCTCACCTTCTGCATGGCAGTACACGCAGGCCAGATTGCACCGCTGTGTGAGACTGACCCGAAGGTTGGTTACTTTTCTGCCATACGAATCCACGAGCATGATTTATCCCTTGAAATTTTTCCCAATCAGGTAGATCTCGGTACTACCCTTCCGGGTGGATTGCGGCCGGAACAGGTGTACAATCATAAAGTGTTTTTTGACTTCGGCGAGGAAGTCTTCGAACATGTCTCCCTGGAAACCCTTGATGACAAAATTTCCTCCCTGTTTAAGCAACCGGATAGCGCAGATCAGGGCATCGTTTCCCAGTGCGGTGGTTACCGCCTGATCATAATTGCGGTGGCCGGTGAGATGGGGCGCCGCATCACAGAGCACTACCGATACCGGCCCCAGATCGTCCACCAACAGATCCTGGATCTCAGGTTTTGTAAAATCGCCTACCATAGTCTCGATCATATCCAGGGGAAGAATGGGGTTCAGATCGACCCCCACCACTCTTCCCTGAGTAAACGAACGGGCCACCTGGAGCCAGCTACCCGGAGCAGCTCCCAGATCGACTACACTATCATTTTTCCGAAAAATATGGTGGCGTTTTTGAATCTCCCTCAGCTTGTACGCAGCGCGGGAGCGATAGCCTTCCTTTTTTGCCTGTCGGTGTAACTGGTCTTCAGCCCAGCGGGATGTCATCGTCCGGGATACCTCAACGCCTCAAAAAATTTATCGCATGGCATCCGCCACGCGCATGTTTAGTACTTATATTTATAGAGTAAATAATAGAGTTTGTTGGGAGGTTATCATGTTAAAGGCAACGATTGATGCAGACATTTTCAGGGAATCCATAGATGCAATCGCGGCGTTAGTTACCGAATGCCGGATGCATGTAGAACCGGACCGCCTCTACACCCGTGCCGTGGATACCGCGAATGTGGCCATGGTATCACTCCAGGTGAAGAAAGAGGCATTTGAAACCTACCAGGCGACGAAAGAAGAATTGGGCCTCGATATCGCCAAATTAAAAAACATGCTGGGCATGATGGGCAAAGGTGACAAGCTAGATCTCTCCCTGCCAGAAGGGGGACACCGGATGGAGATAGCCTTCAACCGCTACCGTTACGCTCTCACTCTCCTTGATGTAAATACCATTCGGAAAGACCCCAATCCGCCGACCATCGAACTTCCTGGGAAGGTGATCCTGACCGGCGAAGCACTCCAGGCTGCCATTAAGGCCGCATCCATGGTTTCCGATAAGATCGCCCTCGGAATCGATCCCGACAATAAATTTTTTTACATGGTCGCGGAAGGAGATACCGATCATATCCGGCTGGAACTTGGCCAGAGTGAAGTCGAATCCCTCACTCTGGTGGAAGTACGTTCCCTCTTCTCCCTCGATTACCTGAAGGATATGGGGCGGGTGATGGGGAAGGCGGAAAAGGTGGAGATCCACCTCGGAGTGAATCATCCGGTGAAATTCTCGTTTGATTTCGCTGACCGCAATGGTCACATCGACTACCTCCTTGCACCCCGCATCGAGGCAGAGTGAGTAATGCCCCTCACCCTGGACATAAAAGATCTGGCAAAATATCCTTTTTTAAAAGAAGCACAAGAAGAAGTCAGCCGAAGGACTCCCTCCCTGGAACGGTTCATTGAGAGCAATTACGGGAGAAATATCCTCAATCATGCGGCGGAACGGGTAATCTCTGCTATCCGGTCGGGGAGAGACGGGGGGCAGGAGGAGATCAGAGATGCCGAGACCGATCTTTTTTCCTATGCTTTCGCCCGGATCATCGTTACCTGCCTGGGAGAAAGGGGGATCATTGAGCGGCACTCCCGGTATGAAGCCGCCCGTGCTTCTTCCTTTCTTAAGGAGGAATCGCCGGAACTGCGGCAATTTGTTGGGGGGCGGATCGGCATCGACGTCCATGCTGATCGCCTTCCGGTCGCCTTGTTCACGGAGCTTACTTCATCCCTGCGTGACGGCTCCTGGCGGCTGGTCAACCGGGAAATCACGGGAGGATCCGTCCTCCTCCAGGAAATGGAGATCGATGACCTCCTTCGCGAACGGGTCAGATCCATCCTCGCAAAACAATTCCCTCTACCGGTCCCAAAAGCGTTGTGCGAAACCATTGCGCCGGTACTGTCTGGGATCACAGCTTCGTACCAGGAACAGATTCTCCAGCAGTTCGGAGAAGTCGACGAAGAGTCATTCCCTCCTTGCATCAATGCCCTGATAAAAGCGATCACGGAAGGTACCAATTTACCCCATCAGGGAAGGTTCGCCATCACCGCGTTTCTCCATGCCATCGGTCTCACCCCCCACGAAATCGTGGAACTGTACTGCCGGGCCCCTGATTTTGATGTGGAAAAGACTTTGTATCAGGTGGAACACATCACCGGCGCCCGCGGAACAGAATATACCGCCCCTTCCTGTGCTACCTTGAAGACCTACGGTTTCTGTAGCAGACGCGATCCCCTGTGCGAGCACGTCAACCATCCTCTCGGCTACTACCTAATACGGAAGAAACGAAAAAAGGCCGAAAAATCAGACGAACATACGAAGGAATCTCCCTC
>JAJRCO010000316.1 GCA_028678905.1 Methanomicrobiales archaeon | reverse complement strand
GCGACTACCTGTCACGCCGCGGCATTCCCGACCGCTCCCTCATCGCCGAGACCCAAAGTGAGGACACCGCCGAATCGGCGCAGCGCGTCAGCGCCATCCTGCGCGCCAACGGCATGCACAACGTGGTCGCGGTCAGCGACGCCTACCACATCTTTCGCATCAAGCGGCTTATGGGCCGCTATGGCATTGTCGCTTACGGCTCACCGCGCCCAGGTTCGGTGCCGCACGCGGCGAGCGCGAAAATCTCGGCCGTGTTTCGCGAATCGGCCAGCTACGTCTTCTGGCGGCTCTATCCTTCGTGGTTCCCACAATAAAAAAAGGCCAGCCCCGAAGGACTGGCCCTAGCTTCCTAGCGTGATTCAGAAGATGAATTTCAGCGCGAACTGGAGTTGCCGGGCGGAGCCCGAATCTCCGTTCGGGAAACGGGTGGCGTTGATCACCCCGAAGTTGGCGGCGGTAACCGCGCCTCGGACAGCGGGATTGCCGAAATTGGGGTGATTGAACAGGTCAAACGCCTCCACGCGGAACTCGTTGCTGAGGCGTTCGGTGATCTTCGTTGTCTTGGTCAGCGACATGTCCACGTCCCTGAAGTTCGGCCCAAGCACTGCGTTGCGGCCGAGATTGCCGAAGTGATACACGTTTTGACCGCCGACCAGGCTCACCGGAAGAGTGATGATCGAGCCCGCCGGGCAGACGCCGCGCGGATCGCACACGATGTTGGGCGCAATCCACTGGATGTTGCCGGCCAGGGGGCCGCTGCTGATGATCTGGTTGGCGATCGGGATTGGACCGCTGACATCGGGCCGGATGCTCGAAACTCCGAATCCCGAAACTCCCGTGAAGGAGCTTACGCCCGCGCCGGCGGCCGGGTTGCCGGCCAGGATGTTCAGCGGATTACCCGACTGCAGGCTGAGAATCCCAGCCAGCCGCCAGCCCTGGACGATCCGGTTGGACTTGAACGGAAGGTCATACACTCCGCTGAAGGTGAAACGGTGGCGGACGTCGAAGTCCGATGGTCCGTAGTCTTGGCGCAGGTCGAGGCTGTTGGACGGGCGATCAATGGTGTTGAAGCCGTCCTGCGAGCTGTAATCCAGGGACTTGGACCATTGGTAATTGGAGATGAACTGCAACCCATGCGACATGCGGCGCGTGAGCGTTACCCACAGGGCGTTGTAATTGGAGTTGACGTTGCTCGCCCACTCGTTGATCACCGAGCCCAGGGCCAGGGAAGGG
>JAJRCO010000075.1 GCA_028678905.1 Methanomicrobiales archaeon | reverse complement strand
GGACAATACTTTACCTAGATGGTCTCCTTCTCTCAGGGGTGAGTACGCCGGCAAGATCATCATCAGCACGGCAAAATAATCTCTACGTACAATGCACAGGATACAGTCCCGACAACAAGGACGTTCTGTGTCGTCTGCCTGTGGTTTTGACGTCTGGGTTTGCCATAATGCGGGTGGAGCCCTGCACTTCGAAAGGTGTGTGGGACAGGACCTGTGACCTGGGTAGCACAACATTCACTCTTAAACCTCTGCTGGGCGGGCACTGCTTACCGTCGTTTCAGGAGTTATCCCCCATTTGATATCCCGTCTCTGCCCGTCTTGGGCAGGGGTTTCTTTTTGTCCGTGTCCTGATACCATCAAAATAAGAAATATGCGTATTTATCCTGCGTTCAGGCGGATGACTGGATCGATGCGGAGGACTTTCCGTGAAGCTTCCCCAGAGCGGTCCTCGCAACTCCCTGGACCTGGGGATCCGGTGAAGAAAGTAAGGGGCGAATCGTCTCTTCCATATCGGAATCCCCCAACTCCCCCAGTGCCCAGATGGCTGCGCATCGGATCTCCGTCGATGGATGCTCCAATACGATGAGGAGAGGCTTGATCGCCCGGCGATCGCCCAGCCAACCCAGCACTTCGGCTGCCTCCTTCCTGATCCGGGGTGAGGCATCCTGTAACGCGAGGATGAGGGGATCCACCGCTTCCGCTCCAAAAACCCGGAGCGCATTGGCCGCATCGCGACGGAGAAGAATATCATCCTCTCCCAGTGCTTCTATCAGGGGCTGGATCGCCCGGGGATCGGCGATCTTCCCCATGGTTCTTGCCGCCCGCCACCGCACGAGATCACTGGGATCCTGTAGAGTCTGTATGAGAGATTCCACCGAGGGTCTCCCAATGGTGACCAGGATCTCTGCGGCACGGCCGCGAAGTTCGGTGTTGCGATCGGTGAAGGCATCGATGAGCAGCCCGACCGCAGGCGCTCCGATGCGAACCAGCACTTCCTGTACCAATGCCCGTACCGCTTCGTCTGGAGTCCCGAGGGCACCCACGATGATACGGAGGGACTCGGGATCCCAGCACCGCTCGAGGGCCTGGACAGCTGCCCGCTGCACCTTTGGATTGGGATCGCCGAGAGCGGCGATCTGCGTTCGTGCAGCATTGGGATCTCCGATCCCGCTCAATGCATTCGCCGCGGATGCGCCCATGGCCGATGTGCCTTCGGGAACCGGACCCAGAGATTCCTCGGGGGGAACATCCAGTAAGTCCTTATAGAGGGTCTTCTGCAGGCGTCTCTCCTGCTTCGGATCTTCCAGCATGTCGATCACGGCCTCGACGGATGTGGCATCTCCGATGCCAAGAGATCCGGACCTGTTATCGTCCGGTTGCGGCTGATCGGCAGGAGATGTAGGGTTTGCCGAGATTGGTAAGCCGACAGAGAGTTTTGCCATGATATCTGACGTGAGGGAACGGACATGGGTGTCGGGATTCTGCAGTTCGAGGGATAGCATCTGAATCAATGGTTCGAGGATACGAGTATCCTGTCGTAAACCGAGAATCTTCGCTGCTTCGAGGCGAACGGAATCCTCTTTTTCGTTGAGCACCCGGTCCAGCGGGGCAACCAGCGGGTCACCGGTGAGCTTTCCTAGGGCGTAGGCCACTCCCTTCCGGACTCCCATATCCGGGTCCCGAAAGGCCTGTATCAGGGGTCCGATGGCCCTCGCACTGCCCAGCCTCCCCAGCGTCCTTGCGGCCCGCCAGCGGACATATTTATCATGGTGGTGGAGCGCGTCGATGAGAGGATTCACCGCGTCCGCCCCCATGGACTCCAGCTCTGCCCACTGTTTCCGGGCAAGGAGATACCTTCCTCGTTCCACAGGATCCTGAGGAATTAGGGTCTCCGAAGACCAGCCCAGACGCTTCAGCGCTGCCCGTGCACTCTGCTGAACCGAGGGGTCAGGATCATCCAGACACTGCAGGAGGGGATCCAGCGCAGCGCGATTGCCGAGTTCACCAAGAGCAGATACCGTATCTCGTCGGATGGAGGGGTCGGGATCGCGAAGGAGTAGTACCAGACGGTCCACAGTATCTTGCTGGATGGAGGGAGTATCTTCTCCGTCGTGATCCGGACGAGCAGACGGTACAATCATTTCGCCTCCCCCCGAAGGTTTCCACCCCAGTCGCTTCAGGGAAGTCACCACTTCTCTTTTGACCCCCTCGTTTTCATCCCGGATGGCATCGAAGAGGATGATGATCGCGGCCGGGTCGCCCAGATCGCCCAGGGATCGAGCCGCCTGTTGCCGCACCGTGGCGTCCGAATGCCTTAATTCGAGAGAGAGTGTCTCAAGTGTGGCCCCCTTTTGTATCCTAAAAATAAAACGACGTACCCGGTCCCATATTCCCCTTTTCATGGAATATCGTCTCACGATCTATGTGCTATTTTTATTCACCGGTGATAAAAATTAATCGAATAGTCCTTTTGGCAGATCGGAATTGTTGAGAAGATGTCTGCCTCTTG
>JAJRCO010000230.1 GCA_028678905.1 Methanomicrobiales archaeon | reverse complement strand
GGATGCGTCGGACTCTCTTCCGGCTCATCCTCTTGCAGATACACAAGTCCCGTCTCTGTCATCTCCAATGCAACCGAGACGAACGCTTGTCCAAAACGGTTCTTCTCCGTAGTCAACACTCTCACGTTCTCTTGTCCTGGACGTGGAAAGAGTGTGATGCACGTATCTGGAGTATGTTGCAACTCCTCCTTGCCTGCAAAGTCTCCGTCCTTGTTCACGTGGTCAATAAGAATCGATGGCGCCTTTAGCTTCACGCTATAGGTCTTCATGAGCTTGCAGAGGTCTACTGCTCCGGCCATGTCCGGTCCCATCAATCCAGGAATCGAATCAAGGATGATGGCACACGGTTGATATTGAGCGAGAATGCTTTCGAGTTGACCGAAGCTCTCTGTTCCTGTCGTGGTCGTCAATCCGCGAATCAAGTGTTGACAGCGAATGCGCAACCGCTGAGCGCGCAACTTCACTTCAGGGATGTCCTCCTCAGAGCAGATGTAGAGGACTTCGCGTCCTACCTTCGCTGCGATGCTATCGCATAGCTGTAGAGACAGCGTGCTCTTACCTCCTCCACGGAGACCACCAATCAGTGCGACAGAGGTAGTGACGATACCATCTTTCTCTCTACCATTGGCAGGACCAAAACAACGGTCCCAAGGGCCAGTGGAGATACGCGCCAAAGGTTTTTCATCCGCTTCGGAGAGCAATTTAGTATGTCCACGGTCGAGAGCAGAGGAGCCTGCTTTCGTTTTGCAGCGTGGGCATTGTGAGAGGTTCTTGCCGAAGATTCTTCCGCAGAAGGAGCAGGGCTGGCCGGGTTGCTTAGGGCTAATCATCATGACTCAACTCCAATTCAATTCTTCTGTAATTGGCTAGAGCAGAACCAAGCTCTTGATTAGCTGCAATCTCATCGTCAAGATTCTTGGCATTGAACGATTGCGCAGCAGCAATCGCAATGGTCTGCAATCCAACGAACCGTTTCTCCAATTCGTCGCGCGGCATTCCGTCACATTCTTTTTCGAATCTGGTCATGTCAGCAACTCCCTTCATATCCGCCAGGGTCCACTACGTTCGATGGCGCCATCCTCACTGTCTTATCGACGACTCTCCGCAATTTTCGAATAGGTCCATTCACTCGCAATCGCCAATGAAGACCGCGGTACCACTGCATCGTCATGCAATTGATGCAGATGCTAATTGCAGATTTACGTGTGAAAATCATAACTTGACAAGTATGCTTTAGTCTGGTACTATTGTCAAATCATGTCACGTGGATTCGCAGCGATGAGCAAAGAGAAGTTGCGTGCAATCGCCAGTAAGGGCGGGAAG
>JAJRCO010000336.1 GCA_028678905.1 Methanomicrobiales archaeon | reverse complement strand
CCGAAACGCTCGTCGCGGTCGCTGAGGCGACTTCCGGCGCGACCGGCTGCGTGTGGTCGAGCAGATGCCGAACCGCATCGATCGCCTTTGACGCGATGAGGTCGCCGAGCGTCTGCTGAATACTCTGTGCGATCGACGCTATGAGCGACCCGAACGCTTCGGTCAGCGAATGCACTTGGCTGATCGTCACCCCGAGGAACTGCGACAAGCCGCCTTGCACGTCTGACAGGAGACTCGCCTTCAGCTCGCGGAGCTTTTTGGTCGATTCGTCGACGACCACGCCGATCCCGGCGAACGACGCGCGGAATTGCTCGGCAGCCTGGGCCAAGTCGGGCCGGTTCGCATCCTTCGCGAACTTGTCCATTTGGTCCGCGAGATTTTCGAGCGTCGGCAATCGCTGCCGTTCGATCGCGGCGATCTGGAGTTGGCCGTCGCGTTCGGAGATGAGCCCCTGCGCGACCTTGCTCTGGACGGCCTGCCGCGCGAGGTCGAGGCTCGTCGTTTCCTGGTTCGCCCGATTCTGCGCCTGCGTGAATTGTGCCTGCAGCGTCAGGATATTGCGCAGCGCCTGCGCTTGCGTCTGGATCTCTTCCGTCGAATGTCCAGTCTCTTGCTGCAGCGCCAGAATGAAGTCGTTGACCTGCTTCGTAATGCCGATCTTGGCCGCTTGAAACTGTTGCCCCTGCGCATTGAGCAACTGTTCCTGGAAGCCGAGCACCTGATCGTGAATCCGCTTTCGCGCGTCCAATTCCTGCTGCAACAGATTGAGGACTTTGTTTTGTCCCTGCGTCCGAATGGTGTCAATCTGCGAGAGTAAACTCTTTTCATCAGCCGTGCGCTTGACATCCTCTGCTGCTGTCGTCGGCTTTGGAAGCGCGACGAGTTTGTCGTGCTCCGCCTGTAATGCGTCGATTTCCTTTTGGGTCGACTCTTTGGCGATATTGATGCGCGCGCCAAAGAACTCCTCGAGGTCAATCAGCCCCTTCGCGAAAAATTCATTGTTGAGTTCATCGGCCTGGTCCAGGCCCGACTTTTCGGCCGCCAGTTTATCCTTAATGGCCTGTTTGTCGGCTGCCTCCTGCGCGTTGAGCAACGCTTGGCGCTGTGCGTCATTCGCGAAATCAATATCGGGCTTTTTGACGTTCTTTCCGGCTTT
>JAJRCO010000096.1 GCA_028678905.1 Methanomicrobiales archaeon | reverse complement strand
GTGAATTCCTCATCCAGGTTTGTCCTCCACAGGGTTCGATTGTAGAAAGGTATCAGAAAGGGGATAATAATACCTTATGCTGACCTCGTCCAGAATTCTGTGTCTGTTCGATCAAGAAAGCCGGTCCGCTCATTTCTGTTGTATAAGAATATTCTAAGGCATAATAAGGAATTACGGATTTTCTGATAAATCGTGCCGTCTTCAAGCAGTTCTTTGGGTTGTTCGAAGCAGCGTTGCCACCGTCTCTCCTAGAACCCCAATATGACCTTCGACCGGGGGAGTCATGGCGTCGAGCCAATGCGGGATACCAATAAGGTACTCCATATCCTTTGAAGGTTGGATATCCTCGATCCGAAACGGGATGATAATCACCCCTTTCGAAACTGCATGGGTAAGCTCACGGACGACATGGGGCGAGGTATTTGAGTGTGAGGAGAATATGAGCACCATCACCTTGCTCCCATCGATGGCTTCGACAATAGCACGGGGATAATTGGTGCCCGGCAAGACATCGCGAGGGGCAATCCAGCACCGGATGCTCCTGGCTTCGAGAGTGGCGCAAACAGCATCTGCGATTGGTTTATCCCGAGAGGAGTAGCTGATAAAAACATCGTGGGGGATGGAGGAGGGGGAGGGGCCGTCTGCCATGGGTTGAGTGTTCGGTGTTTCACTCTGGACATCGATATCCGGTGATCCTGGTGCTGTACCGGTTCTGGCAGGTTTGCCCCCCCTCCGCCAGAGCATCACAATTCCTCCAACGATGATGATGCCCCCGGTGACGAGAACAGGGTAAATCCAGGGAAATTTGCCGTTGTCACCCACATAGCTGCGCAGGGCGGTCTCCGATGCCGCTTTATTTGATTGTAAGTCGGCATTCCCTGGGTCCACAATCAGTCCACGATTAAAAGCTTCGATAGCCTCCTGGTAACGACCGAGATGGTGCAAAGAGAGTCCCTTGAAGTTCCAGGCGTCGCTATTCCGATCATCGATGGCCAGAGCGTGACCGAAAGAATCGAGAGCCCCGGTATAGTTCCCCAGCGTATAATAGTCAAGGCCGAGACCGACCCAGGCACTAGCTTCATTCGGTGATAAGCGGATAACAATCTGGTATGAAGCGATCGATTCATTCAATCTTCCCAAACTGGAGAGGGTAAGTCCCTTGCTGAGCCAGGCATAAGGATCTTGAGGATTGATCGTCACAGCATTATCATACGCATGGAGGGCATCTTCGTCTCTCCCCATGGTACCGTAGACATAGCCGAGGGATTTCCAGGCAATGGTAGAATTGGGCTCAATCGCAATAGCGCGGGTGTATGCGTCGATAGCCTTGTCGGTCTGGCCTGATTTGGTATAAGCATATCCCAGTCCAATCCATGCATTCAAGTAGGTAGGGTTGAGGGAAAGTGCAGTAGTATAGGACTCGATAGCGGCACCATAATCGCCTTTTTGTGCAAGATCTGCACCCCGCGTATACCATGTCATGGCATCTTCGGCATGACTAATGGTTGTAAACGAGATGAGGACGACTATGAGAAGGATCAGGGTGACGCGGGATCGTATTTTCATCAGTATATACAACACTACCGTTCTTGGGATATTAATAATATCAGGAAGACAGGCAGGCAACCTTTCTAAAAAAAGGATATACCCACTTTAACTAGTCGGGTTCGACGTGGAGAGTCCCATCCAGGGGGACATAGGTCCTATACTGGTCCTCTGTAAGAGTGATCATGTTCTGCTGCTTGAACTCTTCGCGGTGGGTATCGTAATACTGATAAAAGTTCTGATCGACGTGATAAACCTCGTTTGTTTCCGGGTTGAAAACCCTATCACGGTCCAAAATATAGTCGCTATATTTCTCAAGGAAGATATCCTCTTTTTCCTGCTTGGCGTACCAGTCATTCAATCGCTGCTCCCGAAGATCCTCTGCGGTCGATCCTCCCCCGCGACTACTCCCACCCCAGGAGGCAGACAGCACTGCACGACACTGTTCGAGGGTGGCTTCAGAATAATCTATTGAGGTGATGATCTCGATTAAGGTAGGGGCGTCGGCCATGAACTGGTCAGAGGTTGAATAGATCCCCCACAGGTAATCGACTGTGGTGTAGTAGCCGCCAATCTGGCGGGTCCCGATGGTGAAGGAGCCGATCGATGGAACCCCATTGTTTTCAAACGAGCATCTCATCGCCCGAACGGCACTTGGATTCCCTCCAGATAGGAAGCTTACATCGATATCCTCGTACTGCAGGAAGCGAATATTTGAGATCGTTGTGAAATCCTGAGGCATATAGGTGGTAAGGTAGGTCTCGGGCGTCACTCCCGGTGGGAGACCAGTCTGCAGATCTGAGTGGATCCTATTGAGGAAGATGATGCCCCGTGAATTGTCCGCTTCAAAGGCCAGTAATCCCACGCATCCAGGAAAGACCTGGACACTCCAGCTCTCCGGGATACGAATGTGCACCTTACCAGACTGTTGGGTATCCCGCAGGAGGCCTAGGGTACTCCCCTTCACTGAGGAGACTGTGGAGGAGGTCATGTCTGGAGGTGTTACAGGAGTAAAGCTGGATGCGATCGCCCGAAGGAGATCCTCCCTTTGGGAGAAATAATTCTCTGCAGTCTCGTAGCTTGTCAATACCGCATAGGGAGATCGAACAAAAACGGTATATACCCCCGTTTTCCTCACATTCCTTTCTGTGAATGAGCCAACAAGCTCGATCATCGAGCGATCGGTAGTTTCTCGGACGCTCACCAGTTCGAACTTGTCGTAGCGTTGAACGGCCTGACCTACTAAGTAGTTCGCTATCACTTCAGCAGTGAGAAAGCGATAGCTACCGCTCAAGAAGAGGGGCTGAATCCTGACATTGGTGATACCGCCGTCTGATGGATCCTGCACAACTATGGCATCCTGGACTGAGACCATCCAAGACGTAGGTTTCTGAAGACTGAACAAATTGGTACTGTCCGAATAAGAGACCAGACTTACCCCCCCGACACTGGAACCCTGTTTTTGAGTTGTATCCGATGGTGTAGATGTGCACCCGCTGCTTAGGAAGAATGCCAGTGTCAAAAGGGACATTACTAAGAAAACTGATTTTTGCATATATGTTCCATCACGTTCGTTCCACCTCATAAGGCTATGGTGGCTTGGTTTTTTGTCAAACGATGCTGATCTCCTAATCAAAGACGAATCTGCCTCAGAAGGTGCGGATTTCCCGACTAAAAACGTTAGGGTAGATGAATGATCTTTTCCTTCGACAGAGACCGAGCAATATAATGAGTATGCAGCTCTGCACTCTGTCGGGTCTTTCTCTTTAAAATCTTCCAGGAGTTGTGATCAGTATCTCTCTATGAAGGATCCAAAGGTACTGCCCTCTCCCTGGGTTTCTCGCATCCGCTTGATCATCGTCATAGTGGGGGGAAGGGGCCGCACACCTCATTTCCCTGATGAAGAGGCAAGAGTAATCCGCGTTCAAATTTGAGCCGCATAAACTTTTGATTCCTTTTTTATTTTAACGCGAAGGTGGTATGTCACGGTTGGCTGGCATAGCTTAGGAAAGGATTATTTATATACTCTCGCAGGGGTACAGGAGAATCG
>JAJRCO010000184.1 GCA_028678905.1 Methanomicrobiales archaeon | reverse complement strand
TGCGGGAACATGCTATGGATTTTTATTACGCAAAATTCTTTGAGCAATATCATTCATACCTTGAAAAAAATATCCCGAAGGCTCAGTGCTGACTTTTCTCCGGATCTCTTTCTGTGCTTCAGGATAATTGTTTACGATATTTTGTTCGAACTTTTTCTGATCAAATATTGCCGTGTACGGATTGAAGACCTTATACTCATACTTGGAAATCACTTCAGTGAAACCTGGAATTTTCTTCAGAAAAAGCATTGTTTCATCATCCCAGTAAACAAGAGCCCAGTTATTATCATTGAACAAATATTCGGTGACGCATTGACGCATCATTTGAGGAAATCGGATTAATCTCGGTTCAAATAAATAAGCGTAATCCACTCCGTATTTATTAAGCTTCTCTTTATATCCCGGCTGCATGTTCAGAATTGAGATGTATTCGTCAAATAACTCATCGTTCAGATTTCTGCTGTCAATAAAAATTTTCTGATTATTGACCTCCCACGCAAGATATCCGCCTGTATCAAAGTTATTGAACGGTGTTCCTGTAATTTGATTTTCCTTTATAAACTTTACCATTTCAACCGGGAAATACCTTTCGCTTATTCCTAAACCCGCCTCCCTGTTATACTTTATTGTTATATAAAAGCTGTCCTGCTGAAACTGGTAAGCAAGAAACAACAATACTGCAGCCAAAACAGCTTTAACCGGGTTTCCGTAAAGAAATTTTAGCCAGCCTGATTTATCAAACCTCTTAAAAAAATAATCAATGCTTACAGCAAGCATTGGAACTGCCAGCAATTCATAATCAATAGTAAAACGGATGGCTCTCAAAGAGTAAAGCGTAAAGACTGCGAAGATGAGAAACATTGTCAAATCGCGTTTTTTATATACATACAGTAATACAATAACACCCGAAAACAGGAATATTTTATACAGTGTGAGAACGATCCCCGGTTCAGCCTTACTGCTGAACGGACTAAGCCACTCGGCAATCGATTCAAGCATTTTCATGTTTGTATGCTCGTATGCATAAATATATGTACGGATGCTGTGAGGATTGACTAATAAAACAATCAGCGAACAAATGAAAATAATGGCAAGCTTTTTTAACTGTGAGCTTGTCAAAGGAAGAACATTATTATCGGAATGTTTTATGTTTTTAAAATAAATCACAGCTTCAGAAACAATAAACACAAATAGAAGCAAAATGCCCATCAACGCACCAAGATGAAGGTTCCCCCAGAATAAAAAAATTACAGGCAGGAGATACAAAAATTTGCTGTATTTATCTCTTTGAAAATATTTGAGGTTTAGAAGAAAATAAAGCAGGAATGTAAAAAACAGATAAGAAAATAAATGAGGTCTTGGAGACAGCCTGTTCAGAAGCGCAAAAAGCAGAGCCGTCAGCAACAGGATAATTATGAATGAATTCACTTTGAATTTCACCAGCAGACGGAAAATCAAAAAGAGAATTACGGCGAAAATCAATGAGCGTAAAATGTACACTAAGCTGTAGCCCCCGGCGCTGTAGAGTCCGTATGACATTACATCCCAGCCCCATTCGAAAGGTATCCATTCTGTGTTCCCCGAAGTATATCCCAAAACATCTTTATCGGGCACGTAACCGTTTTGTGCAATAAACCTTCCGCTCGAAAGATGCCAGAAGAAGTCGTCGTCTTCTATTTTATATGTGGTTGCACTTACAGCGCAAAGGAGAAAAGCAAAAAACACTGCCCAAAGAAAATATCTATTTTCACTGAGGGAAGTTGTTCTTTGTTTTATTGCGGGAATTTTAGCCTGATTTTTCTTTTGTTTAATATTAGCCAAGAATAATTTCGGGATCCTGGTTCTTCAATTCCATTTATTTAGCCTGCAGTGCAGATTCCGCACTGATATGGAAAGCTTTGCCGGTAATGGGAATATGCCGGGTTTATCCATGTGTACTAT
>JAJRCO010000142.1 GCA_028678905.1 Methanomicrobiales archaeon | reverse complement strand
TTGATGAAGATTTCGGAGAGGTTCATGGCGTGACCTGTGTCGCGTCTTCGCTTTTGATGCTGACGCGGCTGCCTGCCACCAGGCGCAGATGCCCGTCCGTGACGACGGTTTCCTGCGGCTTGAGGCCGCTCTTGATGACGGTTTCCAGCCCCGCGGTGCGCTCGACGACCACGGGACGATACTCGACCGACTTATCCGCCCTGACGACGTAAGTGTACTGGCCCTGCTGTCCGACCTGCACGGCCGCCGTGGGCACGACGACGGCGGTCGGATCCTTCGTGAGAGCGACGATGACGTTGACGAACTGTCCCGGCCAGAGGCGATGATCTTCGTTGGTGAACGTCGCCTTGATCTTGATCGTGCCGGTCGTCTGATCGACGCTGTTGTCGACGAACGTGATGTGGCCGTGCGAGGCCGTCGCATCGTCGTCCGGCGGTTTTGCCTCGACGGCGAGCGTGCCCTGCGCCATGTAGCGTTTCAGCTCGGCGAGGCGCGATTCGGGAATCGCAAACGACACGTAGATCGGCGCCACCTGATTGATCACGACGAGGGGCGACTGGTCCGCGGCGCGGACGAGGTTGCCTTCGTGCACCATCAGCGCGCCGGTGCGCCCGGCGATGGGCGAGGCGATCGTCGCGTACTGGAGCTGGACTTTCGCGTTTTCCACGGCCGCGCGATCGGCTTCGACCGTGGCGTCGAGCGCCGCGGCGCCCGTGCGGCTCGTCTCGAGCTGCTCGGTGGTCGCGATGCCGCGGCCCGCGAGATCCGCGTACCGCTGCGCGACGACCTTGGCGTTGGCGGCCTGCGCGATGTCGCGCTGCAGGTTCGCCTGCGCCGCCATCAGCGCGGCCTCGAGCGGGCGCCGATCCAGCGTGAACAGCACCTGGTCTTTCCTGACGTCGTCGCCTTCCCTGAAATTCACGGCCGTGAGCTGGCCGGTGATCTGCGCGTGCACGGAGACGACCGAGTATGCCTCGACGCTGCCGATGACGCGGATTTCAATCGGCATC
>JAJRCO010000348.1 GCA_028678905.1 Methanomicrobiales archaeon | reverse complement strand
TCTGGTATCGTACGAAATGCATACCCTGATAAAACTTCCGGTAGAGGTTTTCCGCGTCCTTCTGGTTCATGGGTTCGGCAAGGAGGATATGGGCTGTGGTCAGGATCCCCCGGTTTACGGGAACCAGGTGAGGAGTAAAATAACATTTTGCCTTTGACCCCAGTCGAGAAATCTCCATCTGCATTTCCGAAAGATGCCGGTGCCGAGTCCACTTATAGGGACTGATATTATCGGCCACGTTTGGATAATGGGTGGTGTCGGTGACGGTATTTCCTGCTCCAGACACCCCGGTCTTGGAATCAAAGATAATGGCCTTCGCGTACGGTGCCAGCGGAGCGGCGGCGAGGGTCGCACCGGTGGGGAAACACCCCGGGTTTGCCACGAATGTGGCATTCCTCACCTCATCACGGTGAAGTTCGGTAAGGCCGTAGGGGACCGTGAAATAGTTGGTGTGAGCGACTCCATATACCTTTTCGAACATATCCCTGGGAAGACGGTAATCCGCAGAGAGATCCACCACCCGGATCCCCTGATCCCGGAGTGTGCCACCATACTTCATGGCCACAGTGTGGGGAACGGCAAGGAACGCAAAATCGGCATCGATCTGGTCGATCGCGGGATTGGAGAAGGCGAGATCGATCTGCCCTTTCAGGTGCGTGTGGACGGAATCGACCGGCTTCCCGGCAAGGGTGCGGGAGGTGGCAGAGGTCACTATAGCGGTGGAATGTGTCAGAAGAAGGCGCATCAACTCTCCGCCCGTGTAACCGGAGGCACCAATAATCGCGATTTCCATAAAAATTTGATCCCTTTGTGATGGATTAATCCTTTGGACTTTTCCCGCTTGCAAGGGAGGGATGAAGGAGAGTTCTGCGTACTCCGAGGCGGTAACTGGAGATCACGAGGATGGAATCTCCAAATAGACGGTCCAGGGATTCGTCCCCGCTGTCCAGATAGAGCACCGGGGTCTCGGCGAGTTTGTGCGGAGTGGCTACCACGATGACGTTTTCGACCCCCACCCGCCGCACTACTGCGGGGCTGATAGCCTGTGTTCCCCTGCCCAGAATGAAACCCTGTGCCCCGATGGGACTCACAATGATCTTCGCTTTCCCGGCCCTGTCGAGCAGCGAGATAATGGCCGTTTCATCTGCATCGCGCGCAAGAACGGTCCCCCCCATCACCACATCGACCCCCAGCAACGTCTTTTCGATACCCAATCGGCGAGCGATCTCCTCCGTGGTGGTCCCGGCTCCCAGAATATAGAGAGTATCCTCCTGCATGAGCTCGGTGATGAAAAAGGCGATATCCTTCTTTGCCCCCTCCTCGTCGGGTGCCGTAAACTCCTGTTTTCCCCCCTGGGCCCTCAGGGGTAGGGAGGGAACGCGGGCATACCCGTATATGGTAGTTGAGAGCTCGCCACGCCGGTAGGCTTCCTCATCGACATCCACCACTTCAGAATCGCGGAGCACTGCACGGTCGAGATTCTGCACGATCTCCGCGCAGGCAGCAGGATTGACACCGAAGACGGCGGAATACATTTTGACCCCGGCGGGGATCCCCAGGATAGGTATACGGTCCCGCACGATTGAATAGACGTCACGGGCTGTTCCGTCCCCTCCGCAAAACAATATCAGGAAGACTTCTCTCTGACAGAACTCCCGGCAGGCGTTCTTCGTATCTTCGGCTGAGCTCTGACCGGAGTGGTGGTACACTACCTGATACCTGTCTATCCCACAGGCCCGAAGGACATCTTCACCCATCGACCCTTCACAGGTTAGAAAGAGAAGAGGTGTGTCCTTCAGCGGAGAGAGAGCGGAAGCAGCCCGCTGGCCAGCCTGGGGTTCGGCACCCCGTCGTAGCGCCTCTTCATACTGTCCATCGGTTCCTTTCAGACCCACTTTTCCTCCCATACCTGCTATCGGATTGATCAGAAAGCCGATGGTTCCAGATGGTGTGAAAATGACCATGGAGTAAGGAAAAAAGGTATTTTAGGCTCCGGCAGGCAGATGGGCCAGGGATTCCCGGATCAGGTCTGCCGGATATTCGTAATCCTCCAGCTTTCCCTGGAAGAAGGACTCATACGCGGACAGATCGAAGTCTCCATGTCCGGAATTATTGAATAGGATCACCTTTTCTTCCCCGCTTTCCCTGCATTTCAGCGCCTCATCGATGGCACCCTTCACCGCATGGGCGCTCTCAGGTGCGACGATGATACCTTCAGTTCGCGCAAATAGCTGGGCCGCCTCGAACACTTCGTTCTGATGATAGGAGACTGCCCGCATCACACCATCATGCACCAGCCGTGAAATCAGGGGTGAAGCCCCATGATAGCGGAGACCACCCGCATGGATAGCGGGCGGAATAAAATCGTGCCCCAGTGTGTACATCTTCAACAGGGGGGTAAGCCCGGCTACATCCCCGTAATCATAGGCATAAACGCCCTTGGTAAGGGTGGGACAGGCTGATGGTTCCACCGCAACGAGATCCACATCTTTCTGCTTGCCTTTCAGTTTCTCCCCTGCAAAGGGGAACGATATTCCGGCAAAATTTGAACCTCCTCCCACACTACCGATGATTACATCAGGATATACCTCTTCCTTTGCCAGCTGCTCTTTTGCTTCCAGACCAATTACGGTCTGGTGGAGGCAGACGTGGTTGAGCACAGAGCCGAGGGAATAGTTCGTATTTTTGTGGGTGGCCGCGTCTTCCACCGCTTCAGAGATGGCAATTCCCAGACTGCCGGAGGTATCCGGGTGTTTCTCAAGAATCGCTTTACCGGCATTCGTGCGCGTGGACGGACTGGGGAAACACTCCGCTCCCCATGCCTGCATCATAATCTTCCGGTACGGTTTCTGGGTATAGCTGGCACGTACCATGTATATGGTGCAGTCGAGGTCGAAGTGACAGGTCGCGAAGGCGAGTGCCGATCCCCACTGACCCGCCCCAGTCTCGGTGGCGAGTCGTTCGATACCCTCTTTCATGTTGTAATAGGCCTGCGCGACCGCGGTGTTCGGTTTATGACTGCCAGGTGGGCTTACTCCCTCGTACTTGAAATAGATCTTTGCCGGGGTCTTCAGGGCCTGCTCCAAACGGAAAGCCCGGTAGAGGGGGGAAGGCCTCCAGAGCCGCAGAACCTCCGCAACTTCTTCTGGGATGGGAATATTCCGCATCGGGCTCATTTCCTGACGGATCAGCTCCATGGGAAAGATCACGTGCAGATCGTCAGGTGTGACTGGTTTGCGGGTGGCAGGGTGAAGTGGGGGGTCCAGGGGACCGGGTAGATCGGCAAGGATATTGTACCATTGCCGGGGCATTTCTTCCTCTTCGAGTAAAATCTTGGTTTTCATCCTCTATCCGTTTTGGATTGTATAGATATATACATTATGGTATTTTTATGTAATATAATGAATGATTTTTCCACCCAAAGGAAAGCTTAATATCTGTTCATTCCATGATCTCGCAGGTGAAAATCATGGGCGCAGAAGAACTCTTACAGATTATGCTGGAACGATTGGAGAGAATAATAGAGGCAGATACTATCCTTGGCGCGCCAATAGATATGGGAGACAAGGTGGTCCTGCCTGTCGCTGGCATTGGCTTTGGTTTTGGCGTCGGTGCGGCGGGAGACCCGGTAAAGGGAGGGAACGGTTCCGGAGGAGGAGGTGGAGCAGGCATCACTCCAGTCGCGGTGATCGTCGCTCACAAGGATGTCCGCGGTCCAGACGGAATTCAAGTACTTTCTCTCCAGAAACAGGGGGGTTGGCCAGAGATCATCGGTGCTATGGCGGAATCGCTACCCACCATAATCGCGACCTTCAAGACAGCCTGTGGAAATTCCGAGAAGAAAAAAGGTGAGTCCAAAGTAGAGATGGAGTAGGTTTCTATTGCCGCCCCTCCCGTTCCTGCACCGAACCCGGAGCTAGCCTTAGCGGTGGCGGTATTATTCGGAATATTACTGATTTTTGGTATTTTCTACCTTTTTCGAACCTCCCTCCTGATCACGACAATCCTGGAAAAGAAGGGGGCACAGGTATCCGCCTGCGGGATGGTCATCTGGGGGCTGTTCGGCATGAAATTCTGCTGGCGACAGGAAGAAGAGGTAATGGATGTGATGATTATGAATCATTCCCTATGGTCAAGAGCCCGACCGCGGGGTCCTACCGGTGCTACCCGATCTGAATCTCTCCAGAAACCATCCGAAGAGAGGAAGATTGCCTGGGGTGCACTTCTCCCTGAGGCCCTCCATGCCTTGGCCTACCTGGCCAGGCACCTGAGACTGAAGTCGTTGTACTGCGATATAGTGCTCGGTTTTTCGTTCGCCCCCACCACGGGAAAGGTGTACGGGTATTTTCATGCAATTAAAGGGATACTCTCCCCCATCTCCAGTGTGTCGCTGCACATGACTCCTGATTTCGATCGAGCCGTCTTTGATGGTCGGTTTTCCACCGCCTTCGAAGTCCGGTACCCTCTAATTCTAGCGTTCCGCCTTTTAAGGATCGGGATGCATCCGCCGGTGCGTGATGTTCTGTTCCGAAGGGAATCCCATGATTAAGAAAGTGATCCTTGGGTCTGTCCATTATGCGGCCGGAAGGGCCTTCATACCCGTCATTGAAGAGGCTGCAGAGACACAGGAGATGGGCGGCCTTTTTTTCGCTCGTTTGATTTCAATGGTGGTTCTGGAGGGGGAGAGTGCCTGGGTCTATCCGTTCGACAGGAACCTCTCTATGGAGGAACTCGTTTCTATCGCCCCACAGCTCCCGCATACTATCGAGGAGACACGAAAGATTCTGGGGGACAGATCCTTGGATGCTATTCGTAACGGAGAGCCTCGATCGGGTTAAAATCGGATGCCTTCCATGCAGGATAAATCCCGCTACCAGACTGGTACCATTCCGAATCACACTCCGTAGAGAATACTGATCAGAGTGGAGGGAACAAAAAGAGAAATTTGGAATTCTGGAGAACGAGCTGGAGCACCGGACAAACACACCCCCGAACTGAGTAAGCCCTCCTACTACACCTCCCCGTGAGCCCCAGCAGGA
>JAJRCO010000381.1 GCA_028678905.1 Methanomicrobiales archaeon | reverse complement strand
TCGTATAGAGATATGAACGGATTATCACGTTCAAAGCTACTCCACCGTTACGCTCATTGCCAGGATCCTGGGCATGTCGAGATCGCATCCCAGTTCCCGGGCGGTATGGTACGCGAGCAGTTGCAGGATCACCGTGGCTGAGAGAACCTGGGGAATGGGACCCTTTGACCGGATCGGGATGAAGCAATCAACGATGTCCCGCAGTTCGGTGTCCTGCGATTCTCCGAGCGCGATCACCGGCGCTTTGCGTGCTTTTACTTCTTTGATGTTGGAGATCATAACCCCGCGGGTGATTCCACCCGGGCAGATCGCCACCACGGGTGTTATGTCGGTGAGGAGGGCAAACGGTCCGTGCTTGAGTTCCCCCGCTGCATAGGCTTCGGCATGGATGTAGGAGATCTCTTTCATCTTTAGGGCTCCCTCCATGGCCACCGGATAGAACGCACCGCGGCCGATGTAAAACAGGTTCTCCGCCTTTTTGCACAAAGCAACCGCGTCGGCGAGATCCACGAGCAGAGTCTCCTCAATTGCCTGATGTGCATGGAGGAGGGCCTGGTTCAGTTTTCCGTCGGTCAGCATATTGGCGATCTGTAAAAACACCGCAACCTGTGCGATGAAGGATTTGGTCGCAGCAACACTCATCTCTGGTCCGGCCCGCATGTAGATGGTCTTATCCGCAGCTCGGGAGATGGTGCTTCCCTGGACATTGGTCACCGCAACTGTCGGACAGTTGTATTGTTTTGCCTTCCGCAGTGCGGCGATAGTATCTGCAGTCTCCCCTGATTGGCTGACCGCGAGAGCCACGCCGGATACCGGTGGGGTATAGTACTTGAACTCAGAAGCGAATTCCACCCGTACTGGTTTCCGACAGTATTCTTCCAGGAAGTATTTCATCAGAAGGGCGGCATGGAACGACGAACCGCAGGCGATCGCGGTGACCTGGGGAGAATCCCGGATGATGGCCAGAGTATTTTCATCCCTTGCTGCGCGGAAGGTCTCAAAGAATACCCCCGGCTGCTCGTAGATCTCCTTGAGCATGAAATGTGCAAAGCCGCCCCTTTTGATCTCGTCCGCATGCCAGGTAACTCTTTCCACGGGGCGATCCACGGCATTTCCTGCACGCAGGACACGGATTCCCTGCGGGGTGATGATAGCCTGGTCGTCATCCTCCATCACGATGACCCGCTCGGTATAGTCCAGCAGAGGAGCCACGTCCGATGCGGCGAACATCTCGCCATCCCCGATGCCCAGGACCAGCGGACTCTTGTTTCGGGCCGCGATGATCCGGTGCTCGTTTTCGGCGAGGACGAGCAAGGCGTACGATCCTTCCAGGTGACGTAACGCCTCGATGACCGCCGTGTACAGATCGTCCTGGTAGTGCGATTCGATGAGGTGCGCGATCACCTCGGTGTCGGTTTCGGAGAGAAAGGTGTGCCCCTGGGCGGTCAGATCCTTCCTGAGCTCGAAATAATTTTCTATCACCCCGTTGTGGACCACAGCGATGCGGTGAGTGCAGTCGGTATGCGGGTGGGCATTGACATCGTTCGGCACGCCGTGTGTCGCCCAGCGGGTGTGGCTGATTCCCAGGGTTCCCCGCAGCTTTGGAAAACTTCCTTCGGTTTCTGAAATTTTTCCCTGTTTTTTATGGATATCGAGATGAGTGTCCAGCGTCGCGATGCCGTAGGAGTCGTAGCCGCGATACTCAAGTTTTTTCAAACCTTCGACAAGTACGGGCGCAGCGTCACGATATCCGGCATAGCCGAAAATCCCACACATCGGTCACATCACCAGGGATCCGTCCTGGACAACGGAGGTGATCGTCCGATCGCCCTGGATGGTCACGTTGTTCCCTACCACGCAATTCTTAAACATGGTGAACGGCCCTGCCCTCACCCGGTCTCCGATCACCGCTCCGAATTCTGCCCTCCACAGCTCTCCCTGGATATCAAAAATGGTGGCAGAAGGCCAGGTGGAGATGTGATCCCCGCAGATGCACCCTTCTCCCACCACCGTGTCACGGATGGCCGAATGGGAACTGATCAGGGTATCGTCCATGATCAGGGAGCCGGCCAGATGGGTGTGCGATTCCACCCTCACGCGGGATCCGATACTGGTGTAGGGCATGATGCTCACATGGGGTCCAATCTCGCAGGAATCACCGATGGTCACAGGCCCATGGATTACCGTGTTCGGATGTATAATGGTATCCTTCCCGACCCGGACCGCTCCGCGGATGCTGGCATTTCTGCTGACCGTTCCTTCGTAGCGGGAGGTGATGCGTTTCAGGAGGTGGGTGTTTACCGTAAGAACATCCCAGGGAACGATCGCATCCTGCCAGTCTTCGGCCTGAATCGCCCGGATGCACTCTCCCCGCTCGATCATCAGAGTGAGGGCATCCGGTATCTCCGTGGTTTCGATATGCTGGAAAAATCGTCTGGTTAAAGAGAGGATGCCGGTACTCACGGTCATGGTGGGAGCGATGGCCGGTTTCTCCACGATGCGGGTGACGATGCCGTTTTCGATCTCCACTACCCCGAAGTTGGCGGGACGCTCATGCTCTTTTACCAGCATTGCATTTCCCTTCCCTATGATCTTGCCGATGGATACCGGATCAATCCAGTTATCGCCGGGGAGCACCAGGAAATCTTCTTTGATCTTCGATTCTGCCATTTGCAGGGCATGAGCGGTTCCCAGCTGTTTTTCCTGGATCACCACTTCGATGGGAACCTCCAGAGTGTTCAGATAGCTCATCACCTGTTCTTTGCGATAACCGGCCACCACAATAATGGAGCGGATTCCGTTCTCCAGTACCGAATTGATGACGTGCCCGATAATGGGGACGTTTGCCACCGGAATCATCGCTTTCGGGCGGCTCCAGGTCAGGGGTCGGATCCGGCTACCTTCCCCGGCCGCAAGAATCACTGCTTGAACCATGTCTCACCTGATTTTGCTCTTATCGCCATATAACCCATCCACCAGCGTCGCGGGGGCGAAACGGGAATCGCTTCCCACTATCGATCCCACGTTCACAGAGCAATTGATGCCAAATTGCACCCCATCTCCGATGATAGCCCCAAATTTGACTCTGTGTGTGTCCTTGCTTCCGATTCGGACCACGGCTCGATCGTGCCGGAGATTGGCAATCTTTGTTCCGGCCCCCAGGTTACACCCTCTCCCGATGACACTATCCCCGATGTAATTGAAGTGGGGTGCATTGGTGTGTTCGAGTATGATCGAATTTTTCACTTCCGTGCAGTGCCCGATATGACAGGAATCTCCTATCGCGGTGGATCCACGGATGTAGGTGTGCGGGCCGATCCGGCAGTTCTTTCCGATGATGCAGGGCCCCTCGATATAGGTGCCGGACCTGACCACAGTCCCCTCTCCGATGCTCACCCGCCCCTGGAGGGTGACCTGCTCTTCGATGGTGCCCACCCGCTGCGGCTCCATATCCGCAAGCAGCGCCGCGTTTGCGTCCAGCAGATCCCAGGGGTATCCGACATCACACCAATACCCGAGAGAGTGGGCGCGAAGTTCGTTCCTTTCGATATATGCGCGTAATGCATCGGTGAGTTCGTACTCCCCCCGTTCAGAAAGAGGCAGGGTTTTCAGGATACCGAAGATGTCGCTGTCCAGAACATATGCTCCCGCGTTGATGAGGTCGGAAGGTGGTCTGGCCACTTTTTCGTGCAGGGAAGTTATCCGGTCGTTTTCCACGGTGAGGGTCCCGTACTCTTCCGGCCGATCGGAATGGTAGGTGGCCACACAGGGAGATTCCGCTTTCACCAGGCCGGCCAGATCCGTCTTCTTCAGAATCATGTCGCCGTTCAGAAGGAGGAACCGATCGCGGATCAGTCCGTCCACGGAGCGAAGGGCATCAGCGGTGCCTCGCTGATGGCGCTGGGTGACGTAACGGAGGGAGACTCCCCACCGGGTTCCGTCACCGAAGTAGCCGCGAACCCGTTCCTCACCGTACCCAACCACCAGCAGGATCTCGGTGATGCCGGAATCCCGCACCGCCTCGATCAAATGCTCGACCATGGGGCGATTTGCCAGCGGGATCATCACTTTCGGAATCGTAGAGGTTAGCGGCCTCATCCGTTTACCTTCACCGGCACCAAGTATCACGCACTTCATGGAATACGCCCTTTCGCCTTCTTTATCTCCTCTTTCACCTGCTTTTCGGCCACTTTGAGGAGTTGCTTTGCCCTCTCTGGTGTTTTTCCTTCCACGGTTATGCGGATTTTTGGTTCGGTTCCGCTTGCCCGCACCAGAATCCAGCCATCATCCTGTTGTGTCCTGATTCCGTCAGTGGGATTCGTTGCCCCCAGTGCCCGCAGGACCGGGAAGTGGGCATCCGTGGGAATCGATCTCCGGAGCATGGAAAGGTGTGGCATCCGGTCGATCTCTTCGGAAATATTCCACTCGGTTGCGATCTCGCAAAAAAGGGCCGCGGCAAAGATTCCATCAGGACACAGGGAGACTTCCGGGAAGATCCAGGTGCCGGATGGCTCTCCGCCAAAATTCCCCCATGTGCGGAGCTGCTCGGATACGAAGGCGTCTCCGACGGGGGTGCGACGAACCTCGGCAATCTCCTCAATAGCCATCGATGCATCCATGGTGGTGACCACCTCTTTTTTCCCCAT
>JAJRCO010000209.1 GCA_028678905.1 Methanomicrobiales archaeon | reverse complement strand
GGTCCGCTGAAGCGCTACACAACGGGGTGTATGAGGTGGCGGAACGGAGGACGGTTCCGGCGAAGGATATCTTCGTGTCGATCTACCTGGCATTTCTTGGTCAGCAGAGAGGGCCCCGCCTGGGATGGTTCCTGGAAGCGCTGGGAAGAGAGAAGGTGCTTGCGCGCCTGCAGGAGGCGGTGAAGAGCGGTGCTCTCTAAGGGTTGCCGTCTCTGCCAGCAGGGGGCCAAGCTCGTGCTCTTCATTACCGGTCGCTGCGGCCGGGGGTGCTGGTACTGCCCCCTTGCCCGGGAAAGAAAAGGTAACGACACCGTCTTCGCAAACGACCGCGAGGTTTCTCGCCCGGAGGAGGCGGTGGTTGAGGCGCGCTTGATGAGTGCCCTGGGTTCGAGCATCACCGGAGGGGAGCCCCTTCTGGTGGTGGACCGGGTAATGGAGTATACACGAGCCCTGAAAGAGGCATTCGGCCCCGATCACCACATTCACTTGTACTCTGCCCTAGTGCCGGATGAGGAGACGCTGAAATCCCTCCGGGGACTGGTGGATGAGATACGCCTCCACCCCCCTCCAGAAGAGTGGACAGACATCCTCGATTCCCCCTATCTCGATGGAGTAAGGCGGGCAAAAGCCCGCGGATTTTATGCCGGTTTTGAGGTTCCCGCACTCCGGGGAGTGGAAGTCCTGGAGGCGGCATTACCGGAACTGGATTTTCTCAACCTGAACGAACTGGAGTGGGGTGAGATTAGCGCGGACGAGATGCGCCGGCGAGGATTCCGGCTCACCGATGACCTCCATAATGCGGTGAAACACTCCTCCCGCTGGGCCCAGCCCCTGCGCCACCACAAAAAGGTACATTTCTGTCCTTCCCGGTACAAGGATTCGGTCCAGCTGCGGGAACGGCTGAAGCGAATCGCCCGCAACACCGCCCGGCCCTTCGAAGAAGTGACAGTCGATGGGACAGTGATGTACGGGGTGACGGAGTGCAACGTCGACGATCATCATTCCCGCTCCCTGATGAAGGAGGGACAGTACCAGGATTACGGAGACCATCTTGAACTGTCCTGGAAACGTCTGCGGCATATCGCAGAGCAGCTGCCAGGACGCAAATATATTATTGAACGCTACCCCAATGGAGGAATTGTGGTGGAGATGATTCCGCTGTGATCCTGCTCGATACTATCCAGGCCCTGTACGAACGGGTACTGCGGTCCCAGGTCACCTACGTTCCCCGGCATATCGCGATCATCCAGGATGGGAACCGCCGTTTTGCGAAGAACCGTGGAATGAGCCGGGCAGAGGGTCATCAGGCCGGGGCAGACACCACTGAAAATCTGCTGGAATGGGCGTGGGATCTGGGTGTACGGCATATCACCCTGTACTGCTTTTCCACCGAAAACTTCTCCCGGGATCGCAAAGAAATACAAGAGCTCGTTGAACTCTTCAAAGACAGGTTGCAGCGGGTGGTCGAAGATCGCCGGGTTCATCAGAACCAGATTCGGTTGCAGGTGCTGGGCGATCGTGATCTTCTGCCGGAAGACCTCCGTGCCCGCGTGGAGGATGCGGAAAAGGCCACCGCCGGATATGACCGGCACGTCATCAACCTGGCCCTCGCATATGGGGGAAGGAATGAGATTGTACGGGCGGCACGAGAACTGGTGCGGCAGGTGCGGGCAGGGACGATCACCCCGGACCAGATCGATCCGGCCATGGTGGAAAAACATCTGCATGACGGGAGAAAGATACCGCCCGTCGATCTTATCATCCGCACCGGTAACGAACGGAGAACCTCCAATTTTCTTCCCTGGCTTGCCAACGGGAATGAATGCGCTGTATACTTTTGTGCCCCCTACTGGCCTGCTTTCCGCAAGATCGACCTTCTGCGTGCGATCAGAGTGTACGATCAGAGGGTCAGCCTGAAGCAGCAATCCGCCTGAACGGTTCGGGATTACTGCGTCAAAATGGGTGTGAACAGGCCCACACCGTCCATTTTCAATAATCCCAGAGTCGATGAATGTCGAAGCGTCCGGTCAATGGAAGACATTCCATAGATGTCAGAGGAATACCTGATCATTGGAGAGAATATTCGATTCATGATCCTATTTCTTCTTAAACAGGGTATTGTAGGCAGGATTTTTTAGTTAGGTGATGCGATATGGCCAAAAAGGGATTCAGATAAATACCGCGGCCGCGATGACGGTAGTCCACTTTCCATTTTTATCGCCGGTAGCGGACTGGCAGATGTGGGTTGTCTTGAAGATCTTCCCGCTCGCTTTATAGATCTGTTCCCGCTCCTGCCACGCCTGATCCGGATCAAACTCAATACCCAGAGTGGTGGCAAGCATGGTGGCTGCTAGGTCCTCTGCATATTCACCGGATTTCTCCGCGGTCTCCCCGAAGGCATGGTGCTCGGAAAGGTACCCATATTCTTTGTTCGACTTCGGCCGGGCCAGGCCGATGGCAGAAGAAACCAGTCTGTTTGGTTCGCTGGTCTCGTTGCGGGCCATGACGCAGTGCACGATCTGACCGGGTTCCAGAAGTTTCAGCCCCTCTTCGGTTGAGACCTGCTTACAGTTCGGAGGAAAGATGCTGGACACATACACCAGATTGAATTTCTCGATGCCTGCCTTGCGCAGGGCGAGCTCAAAAGAAGCCAGCTTATCCTTCTGTACTCCCACACCCTTGGTGAAAAAGCACCTAGTTGGAACGACCATTCATAGTACATTACATTTAATTTTTTTAAAGGTATGGTTAGACCACATAAAATGCAGGAATCGGACTAACCCTCGTTTTAAAATGAATTAAGCGGTCGGTCTGTCGAAAATTTCTGCCTGGGAGATGATGCGGATAGGGGCGGGATTGCAGCTCTGTTGGTAAATCTGTCATCAGGCACCGAATCGCCGCTTTCGGTCCTGGAAATCCCGCAAGATTCGCAGAAAATCCACCTCACGGAAAAACTTCCAGTTGACATCGGAGAAGAAGATCTCTGAGTAGACCGATTGCCAGATGAGGAAATCGGTTAGATGCTGCCCCCCGGTCTTAATCACGAGGTCCGGCGCATACTGGAAGGTGAGGTGCGATTCGATCATCGTTTCATCTACCTCTTCCGGTTCCAACCGCTCCCGGGCCAGCCGGCGAATGCATTCGGTGATCTCCTCTCTCCCGCTTTTTCCGATCGCGACGACTACGTGGGTTTCACCTTCACCCAATTCCTCCTGGCGCTGATCATAATGCAGGGAAAGGCGGGCGATGGAGGCGATTCTGCGCAGGGAAGGATACCACTCCCGGAGCATACCAGGGTCCCGAGAGCTGATGTGGATAGTGAGTCCCTCGATCCCCAGATCCACACACCAGCTTGCCACCTCGAAGGCCTTCTCCGGAGCCATTCGCAGATCCTCTTCCGAGATCAAAAAACAGAGATGCCGGGGATACTGATGCAAAGACCTCCGAAGAATTCTTTCGTACAACCAGTGCAGCATTCCATCACTTCCTGATCTCGTCCCCAGGGAGGGTATTGAGCAGGTCCGCCGGTTCACACCATCCCCGGCGGGCCACCATGATCCCGTAGCGCATACAGGAGAGCTCCCGTGCCTCGTGGGCATCAGTCCCCAAGGATAATTTCACCCCATGCCTCTTTGCCTCCCGCACCTGCGGATCATCCAGGTCGAGACGGTGAGGAGAGGCGTTGATCTCCAGCGCGGTGCCCGTGTCGACAGCAGCCTCGATCACCCGCACCACATCCAGATCATAAGGCTGGCGTTCACCCAGTAATCTGCCGGTGGGGTGGCCAATAATGTCCACATAGTCGTTGGCGACGGCGGTGATCATTCTCCGGGTGATCACGTCTCTCTCCTGTTTGAACCCGGAATGAATGGACGCGATCACCAGATCCAGGTCACCCAGCACGGAGCTGGCCAGGCCCAGGCCGCCATCACCCGTGATATCCACTTCGATGCCGGAGAGGAGCTGGCAGGGAGAGGTGCGGTTGATCTGTTCGATCTCCTGCATCTGTTTCCGAAGTCTTTCCTCGGTCAATCCCCGAGTGATACCCAGCGTGGCGGAGTGATCGGAGATCAGAAGGTAGTGGTACCCCTGCGTCTCTCCGGCGCGGGCGAGTTCCGAGAGGCTCATTCGCCCGTCGCTCCAGGAGGAATGGGTGTGCAGATCCCCCAGAAGGTCGGACTGTCCGATGAGGTTGGGAAGCTGATGCCGGAAGGCCGCGGGTATCTCGCCCTGATCCTCCCGCAGTTCCGGGGGGATATTGTCCAGCCCCAGGAAAGAAAAAATATCTTCCTCCCGGGAAAATGTGTGCATTTTTCCTTCCTTTTTATCTTCGATCCCGTATTCGTTCAGTTTCAAACCGCGGGAAAGAGCGATCTCCCGCAGACGGATATTAAAATCTTTGGATCCGGTAAGGTAGAGGAGCATGGAACCGTATTCTTCAGGACGGGTGAAACGGATGTCTACCCTTTGCCCCTGGCAGCGGATGGAGGTTCGCTTCTCCCCTCCATCGATCATCTCCTCGCCGACTCCGCGGAGCCGGGGATTCACGATGGAGGAA
Organism: Methanomicrobiales archaeon; assembly: GCA_028678905.1. Lineage (GTDB taxonomy): Archaea > Halobacteriota > Methanomicrobia > Methanomicrobiales > JACTUA01 > JAJRCM01. The sequence goes on along the minus strand of JAJRCO010000209.1, from coordinate 3,364 downwards.
GGGAGGGTCGTCACGATATCGATATCCCCGACCGTGCTCTTGCCCCGGCGAAAGCTACCGGCCACATCGTAGGATCCGGCAGGAAGTACCGCGGTCACACATGCCACCACCCGGTCAGCCTGGAGACGGTTCATCCGTGAACCCTGCTGGCGGTAGAGCTGGACCGCCTTCAGGATGTCCTCCTCTTTTTTCTCCCCGAATCCTTTTATAGCCCTGATGCGATGACCCCGGGCAGCTTTCTCCAGATCATCGAGACTTTCGATACCCATCGTTCTCCAGAGCCTCGCGACGGTCTTTGGACCCATGCCCTCCAGATTCAGGATCTCCAGGAGGGTTGGCGGAATGCCGGTCCGCATCTCTTCCAGCTCCAGAAAGGTGCCGGTAGCAAGAATCTCTTGTATTTTGTGGGCAATCTTCTCCCCGACACCCGATACCGCTCGGATCTCCTCGATGCTCATTCCGCGCAGGGATCGGTTTAGACGACTCACCTCCTCTGCCGCCCGATGGTACGCTCGGATCTTGAACGCGTCCTCTCCGCGTATCTCCAGGATCTGTCCCATAAAATGCAGCAGTTCGGCGACCCGGTGATTGGTCTCGTCCATCACTATTCTTTGCCCAGGTACCTATTTAAGCATCAATCCTGTCGGCGTGCGTTCTGTCTCCATCAAAATCCATAAGACGGCAAGCGCCGCATAAAAGATGATGAACGAGGGGAAAAAAGAAGACCTCATGGAGGAGGTATACCTCCTGACCCGAAATGGAACTTCTTCTATCCCCGTATCCTGCCTGCTCTCCCACCTGAAGATTCCGTGCGCAGAGTTGGAGGAGCTCATCGCGGTTCTCCGTGCAGAAAATGCCCTCTGTCGGGAGCCCTGTGGCGAGATTGCCCTGACCGCCTGTGGAAGGATTCTTGCGGAGCAGGTAGTGAAGAAACACCAGATTCTCGAGCACTTTTTTGTGGAGATGCTAGGAGTCGATCCGCACGAGGCCGCGAAAGAGGCCTGTCGGCTCGAACACCATATCTCCGATGAATTGACCGGTCGCCTTTCCGATCTGGTCAACCGATCTGCCGGGAAAAAAGGCCCGGATGGTATCATGGAAACGGGTATCTCGCTTCTGGACTGCCGGGAGGGCGATTCGCTGGTGATCCTGCGAATCGATCATCCCGGAAAGCTCCATCGGTTGATGGACCTTGGTTTTCTCCCCGGTGAACGGATCGTGATAAAGAGAAAACTCCGGAATCGGGCCCTGGTCGTGGCGGTAAAAGGGTGCGACATCGCTCTAAGCCCGGACATCGCCTCCCTTATCAGAGTGGAGAAACCGGCATGAGATGTGCCCTCATCGGTAATCCAAATGTGGGCAAATCCCTGATCTTCTCCCAGCTGACCGGACTCGGGGTGGAGGTGAGCAACTACCCGGGCACTACCGTAGAGATGGAATCGGGAGGACTCTGCTACAGAGGGGAGATCATCGAGATTACCGATCTGCCGGGCACCTATTCCCTGGAAGGATCAAGTGATGAGGAACGGACCGTCCGCGAGGTGCTCCAGGAGGAATCCGTGGATGTGGGGATTGTGGTGATGGACGCACGTCATCTGGAGAGAAACCTGTACCTGTTCCTCCAGGTCGTGGAGTACGACATTCCCCTGGTGGGAGTACTCAACATGATGGATGAAGCAGATGCGCAGGGGGTGGAGATCGATATGGACGCCCTCCGCAATCTTCTGGGAGTGGAGATCCTTCCCACCGCGGCGATCTTGGGGAAAAATGTAAACCGGATCGTCCCCCTTGCCCGCTCGGCCACCCGTCCGGCAACACTGAAAGTGCCCTACGCGCAGGCAATAGAAGCGGCGATTCGGAGCCTGCAGAAGACAGCAGGGGCATCCCGACGGGAAAGCTTGCTTGCGTTGCAGGATCTGGGTGGAAATCGGAGTCTCGCTTCCCTCGCCGCGCCATTGCGGGAGGAGATCGAACGGACCACTACCATGACTATCTCCCAGATCATCGCGGCCAACCGTCACAACTTCGCCCAGCGGATTGTCGGGGCCGCGGTCAGGGTCCGGGGAACCACTGCTCCTTTTGATCCAGACCGGCTGTTCACCCGTCCGCTGTCCGGGATACCCATTCTGGTGGCCACACTGTTGGGAGTACTGATGGGGGTATTTCTGCTGGGATCGGTCTTGGAAGCGTGGATCGTGCAGATGTTCGACCTGTACCTAATCGCTCCCCTGGGCCAGTCCGGTCTCCCTCCGCTTCTATTGACGGTGGGAAACTCCCTAGCGATTGCTTTGCAGGCGGGAATCGGGATCGCTCTTCCGTATATATTCCTCTTCTTCATCGTGATCGCTGTTCTGGAAGACACCGGTTACATCAGCAGGGCGGCGTTTCTTTCCGACTCTCTGATGCACCGAATCGGGTTGCATGGCGGGGCGATTGTGCCGTTGATCTTTGGCCTGGGATGCTCCGTTCCCGCGGTGATGACCACCCGCTCTCTGCGCAATAAGAGGGAGCGGATCATCGCCAGTTTCCTCACTACTCTGGTTCCCTGTTCCGCGCGTACCATGATCATCATGGGGCTGGTCGCGACCTTTGTAGGCATTCTCCCCGCGCTCAGCCTCTACCTGATCATCGTCCTGTTGATCATGGTCACCGGGACCCTGCTCTCCCGCATGCTTCCTGGGGAGCAGTATGGTATGATCACAGAGATGCCCTCCCTTCGGGTGCCGAGACCAACGCTGGTGCTCCAGAAGTCCTGGAACCGGCTGAGGGAATTCCTGTTCATTGCCATCCCTCTCCTCGCCGCAGGAAGCATCGTGCTTGGACTCCTTGAATTCTATGGGGCGATTCAGTGGTTCCAGGACGTGGTCTCTCCGTTCTCTGTGGGGGTTCTGGGTCTTCCTGCCTTCGCCCTGGGAGCGCTTGTCTTCGGCATCATGCGCAAGGAGATGGCACTGGGGACGCTCGCGGTGCTTGCAGGCACCGCCCAGCTCTCCCTGGTGCTGAGTCCACTCCAGCTCTATACATTTGCCCTGGTCAGCATTCTCTTCATTCCGTGTATCTCCACCATTGCAGTGCTCTACCGGGTGATCGGCCCCCGGTATACTGCAGAGATCACCCTGTATACCCTGGGGTTGGGAGTAATACTGGGCGGCCTGATTAATTTCCTGGTTTGAAAGGATACATTCCTTGTATACTCATCTCGCGCATTTACCCCACCTATGAGAACACTAATAACATACAGTAGGGAAAAGGCATAGTGAGGTGCGGCGAAAATTCGCCCGTTATGCTGGTCTTCGTGGGGATGGGTTTGTACAGCTGGGACGATGTCTCCGTGAAAGGGCTGGATTGTATCCGGAAAGCCGAT
>JAJRCO010000353.1 GCA_028678905.1 Methanomicrobiales archaeon | reverse complement strand
GTCATTAAGGATTTGCAGCGCCGCTGGGGAACGCAGGGAAAACATCTTCCGGACAATCCTATGAAGGAATACAGACAGTATGTCTCGTGCCAGACCGACGATGATGTGGATTACATCCTCAAGTACTCGGGCGAGGATAACATCGTGATCGGCACCGACTATGGCCACAACGACCAATCCACCGAGGTCGAAGCGCTGAGAAATTTAAAAGCCACAGGGACCATTACGCCGGCCCAATACGAGAAGATCAGCTATTACAACCCAAGAGCGCTCTTCGCACTGGAATGAAAGCGTACCAACGTCGGTTGTTTTTCCGCAGCTAAATGAGGAGCCCCTATGGTCAACTTCACCAGCCGGTTCGGCCGGCACGTCAATCGTCGCCTGCGTCAAGAGAAAGTGATCTGGCTCACCACGGTCGATGAGCATGACACGCCCCAACCGAGGCCTGTCTGGTTTCAATGGGACGGCAAAACGGTTTTGATCTTCAGCGAAAAAAACAAGGCTAAGCTGCGCCACATCGACCATAACGCCAGAGTCACATTGAATTTTAACACAGACGAAGACGGCGGGGATGTCGCGGTGCTCATCGGTGAGGCTAAAATCTTAGCGGCTGCCCCGAATGCGAGTCGAGTCAAAACTTATCTAAGGAAGTACAGCAAGGGTATCAAGGATTTGGACATGACGGTGAAGGAGTTCAGAGAGGCATACACCGTCCCAATTCTTGTGACTCCGCAAGCCATGCGAGGATTTGTCGAGTAATGTTCGGGCTTACACCAGGCCGCCGCCGGCCTGGAGGTTTTTAACCGGTTACCCAATCTGCAGCGTCGCGTAAAGGGCGTCAGGCTTGCCCGGGAAAGACGCAGAGATTTTAAAACACGGAAGGCAAAGCCAGCACAATTTATCGAGATCAAGTTCGTCCGCCAGTTGGACGAGAGCGGCTATATCGGCTCGCTTTTTCGATGAAAGCCGGATGTGTCTACCATCGGCATTCGCACTGACTTCGCAACGAATATCAAAAGTAAGGGTGCGACCCTGTTTGTTTCTGCTGATTCAATGAATCATGCGCCCGTATAATGCTTCGTTTTCAATCGCGGCGGCGGGGTGTAAGCAACCCGGCGGATCAGCTTTGAACAATGGTGCAATATTCCAATACACCGCGGGCTGATATCCTTATACACCGCCGGATTGGCAGCGTTTGGGGAATTCAATACTCCTTGACAATTTGTCTGTAGGCAATGGATATTACGTGCGGTTCCGGCTTTTTGATTCGAGAGGAATTTACCCCAATACACTGCCGCAATGACGGCAGTAGACTCTATGGTTAGACCTCCATACGTGATTCGGTCCGGAAGCATGCACCCACTACATCGATATGATTTGCTCGAGACGCTCGCGCGCAAAATGCAACTCGAGAAGAACACCACCGGGATTAACGTGTTCCTCGGCCGCTTCGGCGTGAAGCATGACGGCGTCTCGGTCGTGCCCAGCAAACGAGAATACGTGAAGCAACTCCTGAAGGGGGTCTCAGACAGCCTTTTGACTCAAATCGCTACGGCGGCCGGGGTAGAGGTCCCCGGCGCTGTCTCGGAACAAGCACATCAGTTCCGGTCATACCTTGACGCCGGCGGTTTCCAAGCTTGTACCGAGGACTTCGATCGAGCACTCCGGAACGTCGTGGGGGACCCCGATCAAG
>JAJRCO010000349.1 GCA_028678905.1 Methanomicrobiales archaeon | reverse complement strand
TTCTTTGACCGGCAGGACTATGATGGGGCTGTGCGGTGTTTCGACACCGTTCTGGAGAAGTATCCACGATGTGCGGAGGGGTATTTCCGGAAAGGATGGACTTTGAATCGTCTGGGTCTGTATGAAGAAGCGATCCGCTGCTTTGACACAGCCCTTGAAATCCGTCCGCAGTATAAGGAAGCCCTCTTTCAGAAAGCGAACAGCTGCGCGTATCTCGCACGGTTTGAAGAGGCGATCAGGCTTTATGACCAGGTGCTCGCGATCGATCCCCAGAGCGCTGACACCTGGTCAAATAAGGCGATCTGCTATCGTCGTCTTGGCGACCCGGAGAAATATATGGAATGCATGGACGAAGTGGCCAAGGCAAAAGGCGCATTCCAGCGCCGCCTGATGGGTGGAACGTAAAAGACCGTTCTCACCATCACCGGGAACGAATCGCCCTTGCAATACACTATCCGGCTCGGCATGGTTAAGAATTTCCCTGCCTAACGTAGAGCTCATGGAAAATCAGGCCGCCGCCCGCACAGCCTTGTTTATTGCCATCCTGGCCGGTTTTCTCACCCCCTTTGATCTTTCAGGAGTGAATATTGCGCTTCCCCGCATCGGGGCCGAATTCGCTATGGACGCCGTGGCCCTGAGCTGGGTCCCGACTGCATATCTCCTCGCTTCGGCCATATTCCTTGTTCCCTTTGGGCGGATAGCAGATATCTATGGGAGAAAGAAGGTTTTTGTTTCCGGATTATCCATCTTCACGTTTTCCTCTCTCCTAATGGTATTCTCCATTTCTCCCCTGATGATCATCCTGCTGCGTATCGTCCAGGGGATGGGATCGGCTCTCATCTTTGGAACTGCGGTCGCCATTCTCACCTCTTCCACACCACCACAACGGAGGGGAAGAGCACTGGGCATCTACACCGCCTCTGTGTACCTGGGCCTTACTCTGGGTCCGTTTCTGGGAGGATTCATGACCCAGCATCTGGGGTGGAGGAGTATATTTCTGATCAATGTTCCCCTCGGCATCTTCACCGTTGTGCTCATCTTATGGAAACTGAAAGGCGAATGGGCAGATGCAAAAGGAGAGGGATTTGATTACATCGGTACACTGCTCTACGCGGTGACCCTGGTCGCGTTTGTCTACGGACTCTCCGAACTCCCCACGGTATCCGGAGGGAGCCTTATCCTCGCCTCCTTCGTTATACTCGGAATGTTCCTGTGGTGGGAGTCGGGAAGAAAGTGCCCTCTTATCGACCTTCAACTCTTCCGCGAAAACAGAGTATTTGCCCTCTCCAATCTTGCCGCACTGATCAATTACGGGGCGACCTTCTCGGTCACCTTCTTTTTAAGCCTCTACCTGCAGTATATCCGAGGGTTTACCCCCGAGCAGGCCGGTCTTATCCTGGTTATCCAGCCTCTCATCATGGCCGTTCTCTCTTCCCCGGCCGGTCGGCTCTCCGACCGGGTAGACCCAGGACGGGTGGCATCGGTGGGAATGGCGCTCAATGCGGTGGGATTATTTTTCCTGATCTTCCTCGACGCAGCTACCCCCTTGCCGTTCCTCCTTGTGGCGCTGGTTATTCTGGGATTCGGATTTGCACTATTTGCGTCTCCGAATACCAATGCCATCATGGGTTCGGTCACCCCCAAATGCTATGGGGTGGCTTCGGGAACGATGGGTACCATGCGTTTGGTCGGGCAGATGCTGTCCATGGGAATCGCCATCATGATCTTTGCACTGGTCATCGGAAGGGTTGAGATCACACCCATGTACTATCAGGCATTTCTTACCAGTATGAAGTTCGGATTCCTCCTGTTCACCATTATCTGCTTCCTGGGAATCTACCCGTCTCTTGCGAGAGGAAAAGTGACCAGAACATAGTCTAGGATTCATTCTCATTCTTTATCACCGATATAATTTCGCAGAAAATTTTTGCCGAAATTCTTCGGAACCGAAGGAGATATCCGGGTGACCATCGAGAGGTTAGGAACAGTCTGCTATTCCATCAATCTGCATTATCGAAAAAAAGACCTTTAACGCTGCTCGAGATCAGGGCACCATCTTTGCCCCGTTCTGACAGATGATTTGAATAATGACAGATCTTTCACTTTTATGTCCACGGAGATCAATCATCCGATAGAACTCTGGCGTTCACGTGCGGGATCAAGGAGAAGACATGGGAGATCAAAACAAGGGACTATCAAAGGCGGAAGCAGAGAAACGGTTGGAAGAGTACGGGACAAACGATATCTACCATCGCCAGAAAATCAGTTTTCTTGGTATCGCACGCCACGAGATCACCGAACCGATGATCCTTCTGTTGCTGTTCATCGGGGTAGTGTACAGTATCTGGGGCGAGCTTTTCGACGCGATCACCATCATTGTGGTCATCGTCCTCCTGGTAGGGGTCGAGGTAGATAACGAGTACCGTGCCAAGAAGGCGATTGCCGCCCTGGCGGAAATAGCCGCACCAAAGGCCCGGGTGATACGGGACGGATCGATCGGGGAGATCGATGCCCTTACGGTGGTCCCCGGGGACCTCCTGATTCTTACGGCCGGCACCAAGGTAGCGGCAGACGCCCGGGTCCGGAACTCGGTGGGACTCCAGCTAGATGAATCCGCCATGACCGGTGAATCCTTACCGGTGGGAAGAGCAATCGGAGATGAGATCGACGCAGGCACGGTGGTTGTCGCGGGTGAGGGAGATGCCGCGGTGATTGCCACTGGAAAAAACACGCGTCTGGGCAAACTTGCCGCAACTGCACAGAACATCCGTCCCCCGAAGACGAGACTCCAGCAGGAGATGAAATCCCTGGCCGGGAAGCTCGTATATATCGCCGCTTTCTTCACTATCTTGATTACCGTGGTAGGGATCCTCCGTGGAAATGATCTCCGGACCATGATCCTCACCGGGCTCTCCTTGGCGTTTGCGACTATTCCAGAAGAACTCCCTATCATCATCACTATGGTTCTCGGACTTGGTGCCTATCAGCTCTCAAAAAGAAATTTTCTGGTCAAGCAGCTGAAAGCGGCAGAAACGCTGGGCACTACCACGGTAATTGTAACCGATAAGACCGGAACGCTCACCGAAAGCAAAATGCAGATCGCAGCGGTTCACCCACCGGAAGAGTCCGCCGTACTGCACACGGCGCTTCAATCGATTCCGCCGTATGCAGTATCTCCCCTCGACCAGGCAATCAGAGATCGGGCAAAAGATCTGAACCTCGCTCCTCCTGATTCGGAAATTCTCCGCCAGCGAGAGTTTGGAAACGGGAGAAAGAGTCGATCGATCCTCCGCCGTATCGATGGGGTGTTCGTCCTTTGCATGAGCGGAGCGCCCGAGGAGATCTTCGCCATCTGCAAGGAGGTGCCAGAAGCGGTACTCCAATCGCTATCTCAGGAAACGGAGCGCGGACGGCGGGTGATCGCGGTTGCCTCCAGAAGTATCCCTCCGCAGGAACTGGATCGTGACATCACCAATCTGGAAAATAATCTCGAACTGCAGGGACTCATCAGTTTTGAGGATCCTCCGAGGAAGGGGGTGAAGGAGACGGTCACCAGAGCACGGGAGGCCGGTATCAGGACCATCATGGTCACCGGTGATCATCCGGGCACCGCCCGGACCATCGCACGAGAGGTGGGTATCTTTCGCTCCGAGGAGCGCATACTCACCGGATCGGATCTGGACCGGATGGCTGAATCGGAGATCCAGTCTGCGGTCCGCGATGTATCAGTATTTGCCCGGACCACCCCGGATCACAAGTACCGGATCGTAAAAGCCTTGCAGAGCGAGGGGGAGGTGGTGGCGGTTACCGGAGACGGTATCAACGATGCGCTCGCGCTCCGCGGCGCAGATATTGGGATTGCTATGGGAATCCGCGGGACGGATGTAGCCAAGGATGCAGCCGATGTGGTACTTGCAGATGACAATTATATCACCATCACCAGTGGTATTTTCGAAGGGCGCAAGTTTGCTGATAATCTCCGGAAAGGAATCCGCTATTACCTTTCCATCAAGTTTGCCCTGATCATGATCTTTTTGCTGCCGGTCTTTGCGGGTATCGAGCTTCCTTTCGCGCCCATCCAGATCATTGTTCTCGAGCTGTTCATGGATTTGGGGGCATCAGCAGGTTTCGTAGCCGAACCCGCAGAACAGGATATCTTTCACCGACCACCACGAAATCCGATGGAAGGTGTGCTCACACGACAGGTTGTCCGAGATATTGTCATCAACGGGTTATTTCTGAGCGCGGCAGTAATGATCGTGTATTTTGCTGCCCGATCATACGTGGCAGACCCCCGCCAGGTGCAGACATATGCGTTCTCTGCCTGGATCTTTGGGCATATCGCCCTTGCCTATGTATCGCGTACAGACCGAAGTCCCCTTCATGCCATCGGATTTCTCTCCAATCGGGTAATCAACCTGTGGGCCCTGGCTGCGATCGGCTTCCTGTTTGTGGCCATCTATCTTCCGGTCCTGAACCGGGCAGTCAATCTGCAACAGGTACCTGTGGGTATGGTTCTGTTAATCGCCGCGGGGATGTTCGGCATCATCGGCCTCCTCGGAATAAAGAAGATGATCTTGCGAAGGACGGACAATCAAGGTAATGTGATTACTGCTAGGGAGAAATCGATCGGCAGAAACGGTTACTAGAGTACTATGACATTTAGCATTCCTCAGGTGATCATACGAGGAGGAAAGGGTATGATGGTAGAAGTTGGAGGTCGCATGGGCGAAATATGGGAAATAGGGAAGGTCAACGACCCGGTATTATCGGAATATGGATGAAAGTGACGGTGATAGTCTATGGCGATAGAGGTGAAAAGAGTCTATTCCCCTCCCTCAAAGGATGACGGGTACCGGATCCTCGTTGAAAGACTGTGGCCACGGGGAGTGTCAAAAGAACGTGCGCAGATCGATCTATGGCTGAAAGAGGCGGGTGCTAGCCCCTCCCTGCGCACCTGGTTCGGCCACCAACCGGAGAAATGGGCGGAGTTTCGAAACAGATATTTCGATGAGATTCGTCAGCGGCCTGATGTGGTGAAGATCCTCAAGGAGATCATCCAGGCGAAAGGAACAGTGACCTTTGTTTTTGCCGCTCGGGATGAAGTGCACAATAACGCAGTAGCGCTCAAGGAGTTCCTGGAAGAGGAAAATATGTCCTGAAAGGATGAGTGATTGTTAGACCAGTTTCGTCTTCTGGGACACAGAACCGGATGATGCTATCTTTACATCGTCCGAGCGGGAATGAATCGGATTAAACCATCAAACGTTCTCTTGTACATGGTCTCCAGATCGGATCATTATTTAGGATGGGCGGGGTTTCTCTGGTTCAATCATCCTTTTCTCGGGCAACTCTCCCTTGGGCAGGTCTCGTAATGATCGAGAACCCGTTCAATCACCTGGCAGTAACTCTCACCCTCCTGCTTAAGATTCTCCAGCCTTTTTGCCGTCTCTGGGTTTACGGTGATCTGTTTTCGTTTTGGAAGAGGCACATCAGAGGGTGCGATTCTCTGATATTAATTTCTATGTGTATGGGTGAAATCATGGAGTACCTCAACAATGAAGGACCGAATTTAAAAACAGATCCTAGGAGAGAGAATGGTCCGGGAATGCCACTCCGGGTCTCTTCACGACAAACGACTTTACCAGGTTATTTGCCATCCTTACCGCCAGAGCGGCCGGAACCCCCATCGCCATGATCTCTGGGGGGAAGAGAACGATTCTGGGTAGGGTCCTGAGGACCTACGAAAGCGGTCTGTTTTGGTGCACCTTCCGCGAGACCTGCCGGATACGAGATGAGCGTAGCACAGGATGGGCCCCAAGGTATGATCACCGGATAGAAAGGATCCTCCCTGTCGAAATGAACCAACGCTGCCAGGTTTCTGATCTGCTCGGCATTCCCAAAAAAACAGAGGGATCGTACTCCCGGATCGGGTTGTGGAACCGCGTCACAGTTCTGGATGATGAGATACCTCCCCGGAGGAGTTATTCTGCCCGCCGCATTGAAACCGGCCTCGACCAGCTCCGGATTTGCCTTCAGATATTCTGCGGCTCCCCCGCGGACGTCGGATTTTCCGGTGGACACAAAATATTTGATTGAATCGGGTCTGCTGATAAATCCCATATGGGAAAGACCTCCCACACAGCACCCTTCCGATTCATCGGTACCCACGTAAATGGTGGAGGGATCCCCCCGGGAGCTCATCTGGAAGAGGCTCACCGCAAAACAGCGATTCACTTCTGAAAGATGAATCGCGCCGGATGGGACTGACTCCGATCCATATACGGTGAGCGGTTGGTCTTTCAGATGAAACGCATGGCTGAACTGTTCTCCGATCTCCTTCCACGCTGCTGTCGCCATGATTAGTGGTTGGGATAGTTGCGCCCGATAAGTATTGCGCCGGAGTGAGCGATTCCTGCCGCATCTCTCTCGCTCCGGGTAGGATTATTACAGCGGCGCACCTTTTCTATTCCGTGGATTCCTTCACCCATGCTCTTGCTATTGGTCTGATCCTCTATGCGGCGGGTATGGCTGATCTCATCATCTGGGGGGTGCTCGGTGGTATCATCCTCGACATTGATGTAATACTTCTCCCGTTCTCCGACCCCTATCCTTCGCTTTTCATCCTGACCCACGGGGGAATTACCCACAGTCTGCTTGGAGCGGTTATGTTATCGGTAGGCGCATTTGCTCTGTTCCGATGGGTTCTGGGGGGAACGCTTGTTCAGGATCGGCTTCTGCCGAAGTTACCAGAGATTCGGGAATATATTCCTCGGAGTTTACCGTCTTTTGCCATTCTTGGAGTGATGGCTGGAGCATTTCTACATCTCGGATTGGACTGCTGCGCCTCCCCCGGACTGCCTCTACTTTATCCCTTCTCGATCCAGAAATACACCCTCGGAATACTCTCGGGATCCAGTATGATTTTGCTCGCCATGAGTCTGGTCATCTTGTTCTTGCTCGTTACGGGCAGGATCACCCCTCGACACCTCAAGGTCTATGGGATCATGTTCCTGGTGGTGCTCTTGTTCAGTGCAGGAATGAAGATATATGTATCCGGCACTTCTGCGGGGAAAACGATCCCGACCTTAAATCCATTTTCATGGCTCGTTATCGAGGAGAACGAGACTGCATACCGAATAGAGGAGTATGGGGTATTTTACGGCGTCACCAATGAAACGGTCTTTGAAAAATACCGGAATATCATCTCCGGGGAAGCGGGCTGGTACCTGACCCGTCCCGACCTGCAGCGTCTTACGTATTTCTCTTATCTTGTAATCGTCGAAAAAAATTCTACTGCTATCACCTTCCATGATCCGATCAGGGAAAGACAGATGATCTGGTACCCGCCTTACTACCATACCGTGACGTTGCCGACCCAGACATCCTGATCACGAGTCGATTCATCTGTTCATCGAAACTGACCTCGAAATCTGATCACTGTGGTGGGACATCATCCGTCGATCAATGTCGATTTTCATGTACGTGGACCGATTTCTGCTATCGTATCCAGATCGCTGAATTCTTATCTCAGGGATTCCCTCGGGAGTACCTTGCTCCTTCTGGTCATCTTTGATGGCATCTGGTATTATTCCACTGGTTTTTCGTTTCGAGGGTGACCGGCCTTCTGGCTTCTTTCAGGATGCGATCGATTTGATCCGAATCTTATCCGTTCTGCAGCGAGGGGCTTCGATCCAGGGAATCAGACCCAATACGTCCTCCCATACATTGATGAAGGGGATATGCAATAGGGGTATCCATCGTCTTTCTGTTTAGTCACGGAAAGAACACCAGAACGAAGTATCTGCATCTGGAAGGTGAGCTGTGGAACATAAGGAAGTGAGCGTTCTGATAGGGGGGAGGGCCGGTGAAGGAATCAGCAGTGCAGGCCAGGTCATTGCCCAGATGCTTGGGCATCAGGGGTATCGGGTACACATGTATTATGATTATCCTTCTCTGATCAAGGGAGGACATAATTTTGCGATCATTCGGGGTGCGGACCAAAAGATCGGAGCTGTCCGGAATACTGTCGATTTCCTGTTGGCATTGAACCAGGAGACAGTGGACCTGCATCGGGAGAAGCTGACATCGGAAGGAGTACTGGTGTTTCGCAGTGATGCAGCGAACGCAGAGGGTGTTGCTGTGCCGGTGAAAAGGTTGCTTGAGGAGGAGGGGGCCCCCGCAGTGATGGGTAATTCCGCAATTCTAGGAGCATTTGTGCGAGCCGCCGGCATGGACTGGGAGGTGGCGGAAACCGTGCTTAGAAAAGCCATCCCCAAACAGATTGATACCAACCTCCGCATCGCCCGTCGGGCTTATGATGAGGCGGAGGTGAAAACCCGCATCTCCCCTCTTGGAGCGAAAGCGCTACCGGTGGTGACGGGGAATGAGGCCATTGGTCTCGGCCTCATTCAGAGCGGTCTCGGGTTGTACTGCGGGTACCCCATGTCCCCGACTTCAAATCTCCTCCATTTCCTGGTTTCACATGGAACAGAACTACGCATCCGGGTAATTCAGCCGGAGAGTGAAACCGCAGCTATTCTCATGGCGCTGGGTTGCGCCTACGCAGGAATCCGTGCAGCGGTGGGAACATCCGGAGGAGGCTTCTGCCTTATGGTAGAGGCCCTCAGCCTTGCCGGTATCGCCGAGCTCCCAGTCCTGGTCGTCCTCGGACAGCGGACCGGGCCAAGTACCGGTCTGGCCACCTACACGGCACAGGCTGATCTGCAGTTTGCACTCGGAGCGGGTCAGGCAGATTTCCCCCGGTTGATCACAGCTCCTGGTGATGCCGACGAATTGATGGCCTGGGCAGCGGCGTGCCTGGATCTCACCTGGAAGTACCAACTACCCGCAATCCTGCTTTCCGATAAGACGCTCTGTGAAGGAATGTACAGTCTAGATACCAGCCAGATGCGTCATCTGCAGATCGATCTGGAATTAGCTGATAAGAACGTATCCCCCTACACAAGGTACTCTCTCACCGAATCGGGTATCTCGCCCCTTCGCTTTCCGCCGGCATCCGGGGAGATCATCCGCGTGAATAGCCACGTGCATGATCCCGATGGAATCACCACCGAAAATGAGGAAACCACGAAGGCGATGGCGGATAAACGGATGAGAAAGATGCGAGGTCTCGCCGAAGAGATCGAGGCCATGGACCCGGTTCACCTGGGAGGGGATGTGGATGCCTCCACCGCCTTGCTCTGCTGGGGTTCTAACAAAGGTATCTGTGAAGAACTCGGCACGAAAATGGGACTCCGCGTGATCCAGCCGGTGGTACTCTGGCCTTTTCCAGAACGAAGCTTCGCCCGGGTCTGCAAAGGGGTAGAGCGGATGTTTACGGTAGAATGCAACGAATCGGGCCAGCTTGCCAGGCTGGTTCGCCAGTTCGGGTACGCATCGGAAGATGTGATCCTCAAATACAATGGGAGGCCTTTCTTCGTAGACGAACTCGAAGCCCTGCTCGGGAGGGCGATCTCGTGAATCTGATCAGTCGAGCCCCCAATGTCTGGTGCCCGGGCTGTGGAAATTTTACTATCCAGCAGGCCCTGAAAGAGGTGATTACCCAGCTCGCCGCAGAAGAATACCCGGTAGAGAATAATGTACTGGTTGCGGGTATAGGTCAGCACGGAAAGCTCTTCGACTACATGAACCTTAACGGGTTCTACGGCCTGCATGGCAGGACGATACCGATCGCCGCTGGCATACGGCTCGCCAATCCAAATCTCCAGGTACTATGCGTCGCGGGCGATGGTGATTGTTATGCCGAGGGTCTTGATCACTTGATCTTCGGAGCCAAACGGAATCTGAATGTGACGGTCCTGGTGCATAACAACCGGGTCTATGCCCTGACTACCGGCCAGTACACACCTACGTCAACGAAAGGGTACCGGGGGAGATCTACTCCCGAGGGAATTGAGGAGCTTCCACTGAACCCGCTCGAGCTGATGCTGGTATCAGGGGCAAGTTTCATTGCCCGGGGGTATACCGGGCGCAGAGAACAGCTCCAGGGTCTCATCCGGGAGGCGATTCTCCATCGGGGGTTTGCCTTTGTAGATATCCTCCAGGTCTGCGTGACCTACAACAATCTGACCCGGTATTACAATGAGCATGTCTATGATTGGACGAAAGAAGGGGTGGAAGACTACGAGAAAGCCTGGGAAAAAGCGCGGGAATGGGACTATAATACCGACGCGAAGATCGGTCTGGGGGTCCTCTATCGGCACAGGGCCCCCACCTTCGAAGAAAACCATCCCGTGCCAGAACCACTCACCCGGGATGAGCGAAGAACCTTCATCGAGAACCTGCTCGATCGAAGGGTGTAAAGAAAAAAAAAGGGCGTTAACACCGAATTCGTTACCCAGCGGGACATCTTGGTAAGCAGAATGTTATCCGGTCCGGTCCCTCACTCTTTTATCTCCATCAAGCCTCCTCCGACGAATCACCGTACGGGCATAGTGGTAAAACGATAAATTCAGATTCGGAATGATCAAGACGAACAGATTTATACATGAAAGTACATCTATGTACAAAATATGCATCTCACCCGTGTTCAGATCCTGCATGAACGGTTTCCCGCGACAGATCAGTATCCTTACAACCTGAAAATCTTTCAGAAGACCACGGGTCTCAATTTTACTGCACCGGTGACCTTCTTCATCGGAGAAAACGGGACCGGCAAATCCACCCTGCTGCGGGCTATCGCCAAAGCTTGTTCCATTCACATATGGAAGGCGGAAGACCGAAGCAGGTACAGTATAAACCGGTATGAGGACGATCTGTTCAGGTGCCTGAAACTGGAATGGCAGATAGGACCGGTTCCGGGAGCATTCTTCGCCTCCGAGATATTCCGTCATTTCGCACAGATACTCGATGAATGGGCAGCAGCAGATCCAGGTACGCTGAGATATTTCGGCAACGAATCCCTTATGGAAAAGTCCCATGGTCAGTCTCACATGGCCTATTTTCAGAACCGGTTTCTGATCCCAGGGCTGTACCTCCTAGATGAGCCGGAGAACGCGCTATCCCCAACCAGGCAGCTGGAACTGGTGCAGCTCCTGCACGGTGTCGGGCCGGCAGGAGGTGCCCAGTTCATCATCGCGACCCATTCCCCCATTCTTCTGGCCTGCCCAGGGGCGGACATTTGCAGTTTTGATCAAACACCTATCCGGCCGATAGCCTACGAAGAAACCGATTATTTCCGGATCTACCGTGATTTCCTGAACGATCGGTTCCGCTATCTGCCCCGGATCCCAGGGTAAAATGAGATAAGTAGTTGCAGGTCCCCGATTCGGCAGGAAAGTACCACCATATCGATACCTGGATGGGAGCTTTTACGAAGAACCGCTGGATCCTGCTAATTCCTTAAGATGCAGCTATCATCGCCGCCGTCTTCCTGCGGCAATATAATGGCGCGGTGAATTTCTGACAAACCCGGAGAATAGAGGTGGAGACGGTCGCGAGGGACGGTGATTTGGTGACTATGGATAACGAGCATTTTCCCTTCCATGAAATGAAATTTCGGCAACGATGTTTTAAGTAGCAGAAACGAAAGTTACGTTAGGAATCCATCGGTATGCAGGCGATCGTAGTCGATCATCTCACCCGCCGATTTGAAAACATCGTAGCGGTGAATGATGTCAGTTTTCAGGTAGGGGTAGGGGAGATCTTTGGGTATCTGGGGCCGAACGGAGCAGGGAAAACCACTACTATCCGCATCCTGACCGGGATCACGCTGCCCACTTCAGGAAACGCATACATTTTCGATTACGATATCCAGAAAGAGTCTATCCGTGCCCGCAGGTGTATGGGGATCGTCCCGGAAACCTCCAATATCTATGACGATCTATCCGCCTGGAAAAATATGATGTTCTCCGGGGAGCTCTACGGGGTCAGACTTCCCGACCGGATGGAGCGGGCCAAAGAACTTCTTGCCACTTTCGATCTGATGGAAAGAAAAGACGACCGGGTACGAGTTTATTCAAAAGGGATGAAACGACGTCTTACTATTGCCATGGGACTGATCAACAACCCGAAACTGCTTTTCCTGGACGAACCCACCTCCGGACTCGATGTGCAGAGCAACCTGATCATCCGCCAGGTGATCCGGGATCTCCATGAACGCGGGGTTACTGTATTTCTCACCACCCACAATATCGAGGAAGCGAACGTGATGTGCGAGCGGGTAGCAATCATCAACAGAGGAGTTATCGCCGCGATCGATGCGCCGGAGAAATTAAAAGCCACCATTCAGAGCGTCCAGTCCATCGAGATCGGATTTGATCATCCGGAACCAGGAATGATGGAGGCGCTGCAGAAAATCGCGCTGGTAAACGAAGTGCGCAAGGAAGGCGATAAGGTTCGTCTCTTTACCTCACATCCTTCCGATGTACTTCCGCTCGTCATCGACTATCTCCAGACACATCACATCCGCCCGCTGTCAGTGAATACTCACGGTCCAAGCCTGGAGGATGTATTCATCCGACTTACTGGCCTGGAGGAGACCTCCAGAGCCTCCTCTGAGAGAGGGGGATCATGAGCTACTCACCAGAATATCTGGCAAGCGATGTGAAGGGTGCTTGGGCGATTGCGAAGAAAGACCTGGAAATCTACTATGTGAAGCCCAATATCTACATATCCGGGATCCTGTTTCCGCTATTCATGCTTCTCGCATTCGCGGTGGGCAGGGCCGCCCCTCTGGTGAGCCTGGTCCCCGGTCTCATCGCCATCACCGCACTGTTCAGTGCGTCATCTATCGAGCCGGTTTCTGTGCCGATCGAACGGAGAACCAGGACCTTTGATCGGCTCCTTTCCGCTCCCGTCTCCATGTTTTCCATCGTCTTGGGTGAGAGTATCAGCGGATTTATGTTCAGTGGAAGCATCTGTTTCCTTCTGTTTATCCCAGGGGTGATACTCTATCAGCCCGCGCTCATCTCCATCGCAATCCTCGTCCTGGGTATCATCCTTTCATGCTTTGCCTTTGCCAGTTTCGGAACCGTATTTGCCGCATATCCCACTGAGAACGTTGGTGAGGTGATGTCATTGTTGAACCTGATCCGCCTCCCCCTGATCTTCATCAGCGGAGTTTTCATTCCATTGGAATCCATGCCTCTATGGGGGCAGACTGTGGCGATCATATCCCCGCTTACCTATGCAAGTGATATTCTCCGCTTCGGGTTCGAAGGAACGACCCATTTCGGACCGTGGACCGACCTGCTCATGCTGGTGGTGTTCGCCATCATCTTCCAGGTGCTCGGTAACTTTCTGTACCGGAAATTCAACATCTGATATTCACCAGATCCGCCCGGAAGCGGATCATTCTACCTTTTTTCCCGACTGAAGTCCAGCGATAGGATGATCGGTTCCCTGGTCCGAAATCGATACTCTTATCGGCCCTGATTTCTGATCATCGAGGGAGGATCTATGAAAGTTCTCGGAATAAATGCAAGCCCCCGAGGGAAAGAGAGTCAGACTCTTCGACTGGTGATTGCAGTGCTGAAGGGAGCAAAGGAGGAGGGAGCAGACACCGAAGCTGTTGACCTCTATTCTCTGCATATCGAGTATTGCACCGCCTGTGGAACCTGCTATGCGACGGGGGAATGCACGCTCATCGATGATTATCCCGAGCTTTTCGATCGCATCCTGGATGCGGACGGAATCGTCCTTGGCTCGCCCAACTACATCGATTCAGTTACGGCACCGCTGAAAGCCACCTTCGATCGCATGGCAGACGCTATCCACTGTCAGATGCTGAGCGGAAAGTACGCCTGTTCTGTCTGTACAGCAGGTGGAAGCGGCCAGGATGAGGTCGTCGGGTACATGAATAAAGTGCTCACAACGCTGGGCGCGACCGTGGTGGGCGGGGTGGGAGTGGCCATCGGAAGAGACCTGTCGGCCATTCGGCAGGCAGAGAAAGATTCAGTCGCCCTCGGGAGAAAGCTTGCCCAATCAATGCGGGGGGAACACCGCTACCCGGAACAGGATGAGATCCATCGTAAGAGGCGTGAATATTTCTGTCAGCTCGTGAAGTGGAATAAGACCCGGTGGGCGCACGAGTACGACTGGTGGGTTGAAAAAGGCGCCATCAGGAAAGGAGAATAGTCTACCTCTGGGACTCACAAAAGGGACTCTCTCACAAAATACATTCCTGAACACAGGTCATCATGATATCAGGAAGAGTCCGAAACGCCATCAGGACACTCGATTCTGTGGAAAATCTACCGTTCCGGGCAGACTTCCCTGACCCTTCCCACCCTTCCATCCTCCAGACGGACCTTGATCCCATGGGGATGAAAAGACGAATTGGTGAGGATCTCCCGTACTCTTCCCTCAACCGCCGTCCCCTCCCGCTGGTCTTTTTTCTGGATGATTTTTGCCGTTGATCCCTGGATAATATTTTTGCGGTATCGGCCATCCCGGGGGACCATAGAGGATGTCGGTGAAGGATTGTTCGGTTCCCGGACTTTATGTGACATAGTGGGGTGGTTCGTCTCCGGTAGAATGGATTGGCGTGTATCCGATAAAAATGCCCCAGTCTTGCCAGAGCGTACCGCAGGGAAAAATCAGTCAGCATGGGTTTCCCCCGGATCATGCACAGTAGAAAAAGCAAATATCGCAATTTGAAACGGAATTGGTCACTTTTATCAAGAAATTCGTGATGTTTCAGGCAAAGGTATAACGTTCCATACGACGAATGATTTATTATGCCGATTTTTGTTTTGGGTAAGTTAAAATCATATATTTGCCCCCATTGTAAAAGATCTTTCGCCACCACTATTCAGAGCGGCATGACGGAATGTCCAACGTGCCACCGAAAGATCACCATGGTCCAGGAGACCCTCGCTCATTGACGATCCTTTTTTCGTAAACCTTCTCCCTGATCAATCTTCATCCATAAAAAGCAGGCATTCTCACGAAGAAAGAGCCTCACCAGGGCATCTGGTTTTCACACGGAAAATTCTAACAGGACGGCATTGAATATTATTCCTGTCCCGTGTTCTCACTACAACTCCAGGATTTCGTCAAGGATCTCTGCCGCATCCTTCACGAATCGCGGGCATCTGGTCGTCACTACCTTTCTCTCCTTCGCCATCTCTAGCTGGGAGGGGTCTGAGAGATCGAAACCGATTAGGGGTGTACAGTCAACATCACCATTTCTCCGCTTGAATTCCCGCAGGAAATCATTCACGGCGCGATATGTCTTTTCTTTTGACGCCACGTCCCCCGAACGCGCCATGCCATACGCAAGCCCGATGACCATTATCGCTCCGGAAACTGCTCCGCAGATATTGCCGGAACGGGCAATACCGGCCCCGAATCCACAGGACACCTTTCGAGCGGTGACACGATCGATACCAAATGCCTGAAAATAGGTCGTGCAGATTGCCTGTGAGCAGGAAAATCCGCCATTGAATGCTGCCACCGCTTCCGCCGCCCGTTGTGAGGCCATATAAGTATGTTGGGATCGGGATGGATAGCCCTATCGATCTTTGGTGTGGATTCTCCTGTTAGGATTGCCATAATCAGGTTTTAGAACCTGTCATCACAAAAAATAGGGTTTAATTACGATTTCTGACAGTTGTCGCACGAACCGTCATGCAGCTGGCTCTGGGTGCGGGTCCGGTTGCCATCACCGTTGCCCTGATTCACCGCACTTCCCAGGTACCTATGATGGTCACCATCGACCTGGGATCCCTGTGGTGAAGATGAGGTAGAATCTTCTGCTGCCCCAGAGGCAATGCGGTACTGGTGCTGGAACATTTTCCGTTCCGTGTCACCGGCCGGATTGTCGGTAATGTTAGCAGCTACAGAATCTTCCGTCGCTGCAGACGCCTTTGTTAACGCACCATTCTGATGCTGGAACATGTTTCCGTCACAATCAACGTTCGGGCAATCGGTCGAGTTCCCAAGGTATTGTCCTGCAGCACTCGCTGGGAGTACCACGGCTCCAATCAACAGGAGAACTGCCCCGATTGCAAGAAGGGGGTTTCGTAGATTCATTTCGTGTTTCCTCTCTGATGCACATTCTCCCGATGCACATCACACAATCACTCGGCTCCTTCCGCATTTATATTCAGCAAATGGCCCCACTTCCACCGTGGGACCAGGCAATCCCGCTTTGGGACCGACTGGTACCACCTAAATAACAATGATAGTGTATCGCGTGTACATCCTGTTCACATGACTAAGGCAGAGGCTGCAGGATGTCGTGACCGGAAGACCCTTGCAATCGAAAACGACGCTGATTTCGTTCAGGAAATAGCGGACTTCATGGAAGCTCTTGGCCACCCCCAGCGCCTGAAGATTCTGAAAGCAATTGAGAAGGAGCCTAAAGAGATTCGCCAGATTGCCGAAGATACCGGAATGACGTACGAAAATACCAAAAAACATCTCCGTCGCCTCCTCGCAACCGGCCTTGTAAACCGGGAAGCTGGTTTCGGTCAGCCCACCACAAGGGGAATGTTGCCGGTGTGGAAGTATTCGTTGAGCACTGATGTCGCTACCATGATCATCAGGAATCTGGGTGTACTCTCCACCATCAGAAGTGCTCTGACCGATACCCTGATCTCGCAGAGAATCGATGAGATTCGTTCATCGGTCGCCCGGTTCCTGACCGGTAGCGAAACGGCCCTGGTGGTGATCTGCGGACCGCAGGATGGACGGGTCTTTCCCCTGACAGTCCCCCGGGTGGCACTCGGGAGAGAAGATGACACACACAGGGCAGCTGATAAGAACCCCTCTTATCTCACCCTGCTCCCTGATCATGTCTCGGTGACCCGAATCTCTCACCCGCACGCGATCGTCTCTAGGGAGAAGGGAAAGTGGTTCGTCACGGATACAGGGAGCACGAGCGGGACCGCGGTGAATGGAGATCCGCTGACTGCTGGCACACCGGTCTCCCTGCACAGTGGTGACGTGATAGAACTAGGGAAAGGAGTAACCAGCGCGTGGGTGGTTCTGATCATCCTGTCCGCGGAGGAGTGAAGTGCGCCGGCCCGGTCTCTTTTTAGGAATTCTCCTCCTCATAACTAGCTGCATCCTTTTATCTTCCGCAACCGCAGGCGATCTAGTTGCCACCGACCAGGCCTCGTATCCAATCCTATCGGCGAGCCCGGTGATTGACACCGGTGGCGCAGCCCAAATCCCTCCTGAACCAGGACGCCATGGCATCACGGAGATAGAAACTCCCCCGCCCCCCACTGTGGTGCCCGAAACGACGAGCACACCCTTACCTTCACCTGCTGAAACAGCATCCATGCTGTCTCCCATCGAAACCACACCCGTAAGTACGGGTGCCCCCTCTACCCCACCGGACCGGGTAAATCCCGATGCCTTCGCCTCAACAGACGTAGTATATGCCCTGCTCGGAGGTCTGGTCCTGGGTGGCACCATTACATATCTGGAGTTCCGGAGGCGTCTGCCCCTGCCCGAGGTACCCTTCCAATCCACGGCCGTGCTGGTTTTTGCCCTGATCGCCATCGGGATCATCGGTTCGGTCCTCGCCACCCAGGGCGTCGGACAGAGCTGGTTGCTCATTGTTCCCGTCCTGCAGGCCGGTATGTTCTGCACTTCAATTGCCTTGGCAGGAGGATACCTCTCCCTCATCCGCCTCCCGGCTATCCTTCTGTTCCAGGGTGCAGGCAGTGCGATCCTTGTCCTGGTCATCCTGATCACCCTTGTACAGCACGGACAAACCGCACTCTCTCCTTACGCCCTCGTTCTTTACGGGGGCTCTGCAGCGTTCTCTTTTTGGCAAAGAACGATTCTCATCCGGTCTGCACCAAAAGAGGGATCTGGGCCGACTCTTGCCCTCTCTGCGGTAACCGATCCACACCCCATTGCGGTTGCGATGGCCGAAAAATATCGTGACATCGAACTCATTGCGGTGGGCGGTCTAGCCCGGGTGTACCGGGCGCGACGGAAGAAAGACGGGGCGATCGTAGCGGTCAAGGTGCCGCTTACATCCAGCGAAGTGACCGGAACAAGCTTTTTAAAGGAGATCCTGGCCTGGCAGAGCCTTTCTCATCCCAACATCGTTTCCATCACCGACGCTTCTATTCTCCCCTATCCGGCGGTGGAGATGGAGTACATCCCCCAATCCCTGGCCGATCTGGAAAAGCCAATGGGCATTCCTGCCGCCCTAAAGATCGTCAGAGGGGTCGCATCCGGTCTCGCCTACGCCCATGAAAAAGGGGTTATTCACCGGGACATTAAACCGGAGAACATTCTCCTAACTGCAGAGGGCATTCCCAAGATCACGGACTGGGGAATGAGCCGCATACTTGCGTCGACCATGCCAACGGTGGTGGGATTTTCGGTCTCCTACGCGGCACCCGAGCAAATCTCTCCTTCAAGGTTCGGTTCGACCGACAGAAGAACCGACATCTTTCAACTGGGTGTGGTATTTTACGAACTGGTGACCGGTTCCCGGCCTTTTCAGGGAGAGGATTCGGGAGAGGTAATCGCGGCCATACTGGATCAGGAACCTATCCCACCTTCGCAGCTAGTCCCCGCGGCACGCACAGTGGAATCAATAATTTTCCGTTGCCTTGCCAAAGCCCCCTCAGAGCGCTATCAGAGGGTAGAGGACTTGCTTGCTGATCTGGATAGAGTATAAGATTTCTGAGTACAGCAGAAAATTGTGGCTCATTTGCCTGGCAGGGATGGTTCAAGGGAGATCGAATGCATCGGAACCTCCATTTTTCTAGCTTCCGGTTGCTCGACCATTAGAAAGTAGAAAAAACTGATTTGAGATCTGTTACCCCACCCTGGTCTGGGCTTGTTCCCGCAGGTAGGAAAGCAGGTAATAAGGTCCCCCGATACCTTTTCCTGTAGATCCGCTTCCTTTCCAGCCACCGAAAGGCTGCGATCCCGGCCAGGCGCCGGTGGTAGCACCGCCCTTGCGATTGGCATAGCACACCCCGGAGTGAATATGCTTGAAGAAGTACTCTCTTTCTTCATCATTTTCCGTGTAAATACCGGCGGTAAGACCGTAATCGGTGGCATTAGCCCGCACCAGAGCGTCCTGAATACGTTCAAAAGTTTCGATGATCAGGAAAGGCACGAAGAGTTCTTTGAATACAAGCGGGTGATCGGAAGGTAGCCCGGTGACCAGCGTGGGCTCCATATAGAATCCCCGGGAGTACTGTTTCCCGGTCAGGACCTTTCCCCCTTGCAGCACCTTCCCGCCGCTCTTCCGGCAGGACTCGACCGCCTCCTGGAAGATGTCCAAGGCGTTTTTATCTATGACCGGCCCCATGAATACCTCTTTATCACGCGGGTTTCCCACCGTGATCTCCTGTACCTTCTTCCGGAGACCTTCCAGAAAGGAATCCGCGACCGCTGCGTGTACGTATACCCGGGAGGTTGCACTGCATTTCTGACCGGAATATCCGAATGCAGAGCGGATGATCCCTTCGGTTGCCTTCTTCAGGTCCGCGTGGAGGGTGACAATGGCCGGATTTTTGCTTCCCATCTCGGCGATGAGCGGTTTCGGGTACGGCTGTTCGCGGGAGAAATTACGATACAGCCACATCCCTGCGTCCCGTGAACCGGTGAACGCAATCCCGGCGACATCTGGATGTCCGGCCACCCGGGAGCCGAATGGTTCTCCGGGGCCGGTGAGGAACTGCAGGGCGTCAGCGGGAACACCTCCGTCCACGAAGACCCGGTACAGGAGGAGTCCAGAAAGAGGGGCCTTGGAGGTGGGTTTCATCACCACGGTATTGCCCGTGAGGAGAGCTGCGGAAATCATCCCTGCCGCAAGCGAGACCGGGAAGTTGAACGGGGAGATAACCGCCCATACCCCGTACGGCCTCATCACGCTGCGGACAGTCCCTCCCTCCGGGTCCGGCCGCATGGGCAGCGTATACCCCAGCTGCTGTTTATACACCTCTGCGTGGTAGCGGAGCAGGTCGATCGTTTCGCTGATCTCAGCGATACTCTCTTCACGAGTTTTACCCACTTCCGTTGTCACGAGGGCGGCCAGGGAAAACATCCGTTCCTCCAGCAGGTCCGAGACCTTCCTTAGGATGCGGGTTCTCCTCTCCCAGTCGTGCCCACTCCAGGGAGGAAATGCAGTTTTTGCGGCGGCGATAGCTGCCTCCGTATGCACATCCTCCCCCACCTGAAATGTGCCGATCAGAAGCGAGGTATCGATAGGGGAGTATACGCTGAATTCACTGGTCGCAAAGACGTTCTTTCCGTTAATCTTCAAGGGATGTCTCTTACCCAGACCCTCTGCCACGCTTTTCAATGCCGTCTCAAATCGGTGATGCACACTCTCATCTGTTAAGACAGTGCTATAGGTGATCTTCATTTCACTCATCAACTCTCCTCCTCAGAATCCCTTTCCCTCCAGGATGCGATCGAGGATGCTGATGCCGATATCGACATGTCTTCGTTCGAGAATGAGCGGTGGACAGAACCGGATAACAGATTCACCTGCAGGAAGTAGGGTCAATCCTGCCTCGAAGGCCGAGGCAAGGATGATTTTTCTCTCTTCCTGTGCCGGTTTCCTGCCCTCCCGATCCTTAACCAGTTCGATGCCGGTCATCAGGCCTTTCCCGCGGATGTCCCCAATGATCGGATGCTCTTTCTGCAGGGTCCGCAGCTTCTTCCGCAGATACTCGCCCATTTCCTCCACGTGGTCACCGAAACCTGGTTCGTGCAGGAGTTTAAGCACCGCACACCCGGCCGCACAAGCTGCACTGTTACCACCAAAGGTACTGGCATGAGAACCGGGAGGCCACGTCATCACCTCATCGCAGGAGACGGTAACTCCCAAGGGCAACCCTCCCGCCAGAGCCTTGGACAGGCAGACGATGTCCGGAATGGTATGCGTGTGTTCAGAGGCAAGGAACCGCCCGGTGCGGAAGCATCCTGCCTGTACCTCATCGACGACAAGAAGAATCTCGTGTTCATCGCACAGTTCCCGCAACAGAGGGAGGAAAGAGTCCGGCGGCACAATGTATCCCCCTTCTCCCTGGATGGGTTCTACGACGATCGCTGCCACTTCCTGGGGCGAAACCTCCCGTCTGAAGATCTCTTCCCTGATATAGGAAACGACCTCCTCTGCGCAGGTCGCCGGATCTCCCCCGAACGGATGGTAGGGATCGGGGAAGGGAGCATGGATCACCGGTAAAAAGGGACCGAAATACTTGCGCTGGATCACTTTCGCGGCGGTGAGACTCATAGCCCCATATGTTCTGCCATGGAACCCCCCGTAGAAGGCGAGGAAATACGGCCGCTTCGTGTGCTGTCGGGCGAGTTTCAGTGCGGCTTCGAGGGTCTCTGCTCCGGAGTTCGAATAATATACCCGGCAGAGATTTTCAGGCAGGCGTGCAACCAGTTCTTCGGCAAAGCGGAGGGGTATCTCCGAACAAAAATCAAGGAACGCTCCGTGGGAGAGGAGAGGAAACTGCTCCACCACTGCCTCCACGATCCGGGGATGGTTCCAGCCGAGGTTCATCACCGCGATACCCGCGGTGAAATCCAGATACCGGTTACCGTCTACATCCCAGATATTCATCCCCCGGGCCCGCTGGATTACCAGGGGGTATTCCCGGACCATGGACTGAGAGACGACCGCCGCATCCCGCTGCAGTATCTCCTGAGCACGGGGACCCGGAGGGCGAACTGTGACGAGGGGTTCCATGCTGTTACATCGACAATCTGTATATTAAGGTAACGTGGCCCCACGACAGGATGTTCCTATTTCCCTGGTTAGGAAGCGAGGGGAATATCAACAATCTGCCCGGGTTGGAGGTCATGAAAAGCCCGTGGGCGGGTGAATTACGCCCGTTTATTTATAGTACGGGCAACAACTGACAGTGAGGAGGCGCAACCATGGCCCTGATCGACCAGGCAGTACAGACGGGAAATACAGTGCTCAAAGAGAATCTGGCACGGCTGGCAGGTAGTTTTTCCTACGAAGAGACCGCATACCAGCTGCCTATTGCGTATGCCCTGACCGGAACAGCAGTACGCGATGGTGCGAGCGCCCAGGATGCATTCGCCCGGTCTCAGAATAACGTGCTGATCGCAGTGGAATCGCTAGTCGCGGCCAGGGAAGGACAAAAAAAACCGGAACTCCCGTATACCGGTTTTATCCCTGATGCGTACCTGCGAAAACTGGGGTACTCCCTGGTTGATGGAAGCATTTTAGGGCTTGCCCTGCTGGTGGGGAAGGCTCCCCGGGGAGATATGGTGGCGGGTCTCTGCCGGGAGCTGCAGGAGAAGTATATGCTCACCTTCCTCACCGGAGAAAATATCTCAGCCCTCGAACAGGAACGGGTAAAGGTTGGGGTCGACTACCGGCTCGTACCTCTGGGGCCGGATGCCCTGTCGGCCGTGCATTTCGTGGATATCATCGCCCGGGTAGCTCTGATGTTCGGAGGAGTGACACCGGGGGACGCAGGAAGGCTGGTCGCCTATGCGCAGGAGCGGGCGAAGGCCTTTGTGATCGCCTTCCCGGATCTCACCGATGAGGAGATCGCCTTCATCGATGCGATGCGGGTCCTCGGTATCCCAATCCTGTCCGTGGGAGGTGGGTACGAAGGAGGTGAGTGGATACCAGTCTCCGTGGCTGAGGCGGTACCAAAGGGTATGGAGCTCAAGAGGATCAAGGTGCAGGTCACCACGGTCGCCGTACCCATGCACTGCTCCCCTGCCTTTGAAGGCAAAAGCATCCGCAAGGAGGAGATGTATGTGGAATTCGGTGGAGGACGTTCCCCGGCTTTTGAGATACTGCAGATGCGGCCCACGGACACGGTGGAGGACGGAAAGGTCACGGTGATCGGGCCGGAGATCGAGGAGGTTAAGGAAGGATCTGCGGTTCCCCTGGGAGTCATCGTGGAAGTGGCTGGTACCCGGATGAAAAAAGAGTTCGAACCGGTTCTGGAAAGAAGGATCCACAATTTTGTCAATTACGGGGAAGGGACCTGGCATGTAGCCCAGAGAAACCTGATCTGGGTCCGGTTTTCCAAGGAGTCCGTTGCCCAGGGGCTGCGCATCGTACATCTGGGGAAACTGATCGCGGCAAAATTCCGGATGGACTTTCCAGAGCTCCTGGACGCGGTCCAGGTTACGCTGATCACCGAAGAGGGAAAGGTCAGGGAGGCCATGAAGGCCGCGGAACAGGTGTATGAGGAGAGGGACGCCCGCATTGCCGGGATGAAAGATGAGGATGTGGACATCTTTTATTCCTGTACCCTCTGCCAGACGTTCGCGCCAAATCACGTCTGCATCATCACCCCCCAGCGTCTGGCCCTCTGTGGCGCCATATCCTGGCTGGATGGCAGGACGGCCTATGAAATCTCCCCTGCGGGGGCAAACCAGCCGGTCAAGAAAGGTCCCCTGATCGATGCTAGGCGGGGAGAGTTTGAAGGGGTGAACCGGTTTGTACGCAAAGCCTCGCATGGTGAGGTCGAACGCTGCTCCCTGTACAGTCTGGTGGATGCCCCCATGACCTGCTGTGGCTGCTTTGAATGCATCGCGGTTGTGCTGCCAGAGGTGAACGGGATCATGGTAGTGAACAGGGATTACCGGGGAGACACTCCCTGCGGAATGAGTTTCTCCACCCTGGCCGGGACAATCGGGGGTGGAGCCCAGACCCCGGGATTTGCGGGAATCTCCAAGCTCTTTATCGCCAGCGAACGTTTCTTTCAGGCGGAGGATGGGCATAAACGGCTGGTGTGGCTCCCCAGTCAGGTGAAGGAGGAGATCGGGGAGCGCCTCCGCAAGGAGCTCCAGAAAGAGGGGCTGGGTGACCTGTACGATAAGATCGGCGACGAGAAGATCGCCACGACCCTGGAACAGCTGGCCACCTATTTGGAAAAAGTTCGGCACCCGGTGCTGAACATGACACCGCTGCTGTAGGAGAGATAGGTTTGGAGCCGATGACTTGGAGCGGGGAGATCGATCGAGTGCATATCGGTGCAACAAAGCAGGAAGGAGGAACTCGCAGTCGCGTCTGCACGGTGGGGGGAGCGAAGAATCTTCCTTTCCTGGAGGGTGCGAGCGAAATGCCCCTTATCGCCCTGGAGATCTGTGATGATACTGGTAGCTGGTCGCCCATTGTGCTGGCCTATACAGGAGATGTTACCAGGGATGCGGGAGAGTGGGCGAAAAAGGCAGAAAAGGAATTCGGGGCAGATCTGGTGCGTCTTCATCTCACCAGCACCAGAAAACGAGGCTTTTCAGATGTTCGAGGGGTGCGGACCACCATCGAGGCGGTTCTCCAGGGAACTGGTCTTCCTCTCATTATCGAAGGGAGCAATGAGCCCTCTGTGGATAGCGAGGTCTTCTCTGCCTGTGGAGAGGCGGCGGCGGGAGAACGGGCGCTCCTCGGCACCGCGGAAGCGGATCGCTACCGCAGCGTGGCCGCAGCGGCGGTGGCATTCGGCCATGGGGTTATCGCACAATCACCGATCGATATTAACTTGGCGAAACAACTCAACATCCTTCTCCACGAGATCGGGATGCCCCATGACCGTATCGTGATCGACCCATTCACTGGCGCGCTTGGGTACGGCTTTGAGTACTCTTATTCTGTAATGGAGCGGATCCGCACCGCCGCCCTGAAAGGAGATACGGATCTGGCCATGCCCATGATCAGTGCAGCGGCGGATTCTCTGAATATAAAGGAGGTCCGGGAGGCCCCGCAGGAGGTTCGGGACGAAACAGCGGTGATGTGGGAGTTCTGCGCTGCATTCTCTGCAGCCGTTGCCGGAGCGGAGATCGTGTGTGTGCGTCATCCCCGCACCCTGGAAAAATTGAAAAAAGGATTTGCGCATCTGGCGGGAGAAGGGTAAAATGGCGCTCAAAGCCCTGGATATCTACAAGATCCTGCCCAAGAAGAACTGCAAGGAATGTGGTTTCCCGACCTGTCTCGCGTTTGCCATGAAGATTGCATCCGGTAAGGCAGACCCCGCGACCTGCCCCTACCTTGATGAGGAGACCCGGCAGAAACTGGGAGCGGCCACGCGACCTCCTATCCGCCTGGTGCGCATCGGGGTGGGACCCCGCAAGGTGGTGGTAGGGGAAGAAACGGTCCTGTTCCGGCATGACAAGACCTTCTACCATCCCCCCGGCCTGATGGTGGAGATTCCCGATACCTGGTCCCCTGGACAGGTGAAGGTCGTTGCGGCGCAGATCGAGAACGAGATGTTCACCCGGGTGGGTCAGGATCTCTTTCTATCCGGGGTGGCCATCCGGAATGTATCCGGTGCCGCGGATACGTTCCAGAAGACCGTCGCCGCGATCGAAGAGATGGTGAGCCTTCCGGAAATTCTGATCTCCGATCATCCTGAAGTGCTCGAAGCTGGCCTCATCGAATGCGGAACCTATCGCCCTCTCCTCTGTGCGGCGACAGACGCAAATTATACCTCTTTCTGCCGGCTCGCCACGAAATTCGGATGTCCTCTCACCGTCCGCGCAGGATCAGTGGAGGGCCTCGCCAACCTTACTACAAAGTGCGTACAGGAAGGGGTGGAGGATCTGGTGATGGATCCCGCAGCGACCACACCCCGCGAGTTCCTCGCCCTGTCTACCCAGATCCGAAAAGCGGCCATCGAACGCACGGTGCCTGCGGTCGGGTACCCGGTCTACTGTGACACGACCACATATCCGGATCCGGACGCTGCCTGTGCGCTGGGCGTCCTGAAGTACGGATCGTTGATCGTGACCCGGCCCCTGGAGTATTCCCGGAAACTTGCCTTTCTCACTCTCCGCCAGAACATCTATACCGACCCTCAGAAGCCGATCCAGATGGCACCAGGCCTATACCCGGTGAACAGTCCCGGCAGGGAGTCACCTCTCCTGATCACAGTAAATTTTTCCCTTACCTATTTCACTGTTCTGGGATATCTCGAAGGAGCGAAGATCCCCTGCCATCTTCTGGTGGTGGATACAGAAGGCCTCTCGGTGCTGACCGCGGTGGCTGCGGGCAAATTGAACGAGACGCTGGTCCGAGAATCACTGAAAAAGTTCGGAGCGGAAGAGGCAGTAAGCCATCGCACACTTGTGCTGCCCGGGTACGCGGCGCCCATCTCTGGCCGGGTTGAGGAAATGACCGGCTGGAAGGTAATGGTCGGACCCCGTGATGCCGCCGACCTACCTGAATTTCTGGAGAAGGAGATGGGATAACTCATGCCGGTGGTCACATTTCTCCCCAGTTACCGAAAGGTCGAGGTTGAGAGAGGAACCACTGTTCTAGAAGCGGCCCAGAAAGCGAACCTGAACCTGAACGTGGTCTGCGGGGGACAGGGGAAGTGTGGCAAATGCGTGATCTACCGCCAGAGCGGAGAGACAGAGTTTGACCGGGAGAAATACGCCCTGTTCTTTACTCCTGAGGAGCTCGAACGGGGGGCAAGCCTCGCCTGCAAAACCCTGGTGCTGGGAGATCTTTATGTCGAAATCCCGGAGAGCACGCTCATCCAGGAACAAAAGATTCTGATGGAAAGCAAAGCGGCAGATGTTCCTGTTCTTCCATCGGTGACCAAATATTACGTGGAGATGAGTCCACCCACCCTGGAGGATCCTTCTCCCGATCTCACCCGGCTCCTGTGGCGGATAGAAAAACAGGGAGGGCCATCAGTGCGTAAGATCTTTGCCCCTCTCCCCATCCTTCGTGAGCTTTCGCGCACACTGCGGGAAAATAACTGGATGGTAACCGCAACGGTGGCGATCGTGCCAGGGGGATACCGTCTCATCCATATAGAGGGAGGAGACACCCAGGCCCGGCTGTATGGGGCGGCGGTGGATCTGGGAACCACAACCATCGTGGTCACCGTGCGCAGCCTGATCGATGGAGCTATCCTGGCCGTGGCGTCCAACTATAATCGTCAGATCGGTACTGGTGAAGACATCCTCTCTCGGGTAAATTATGCCCGGAAAAGCGGTCTGGCCCGCCTCCAGCAGCTCGCGGCGGAGAGCATCAACCGGGCGCTTCACAGCGCCTGTAACATGGCAAAGATCGATATGGATGATATTTTCGAACTGGAGATCGCCGGAAATACGGTCATGACTCACCTGCTCCTGGGGATCGATCCGGAATACATGATTGCGGAACCGTACGTGCCGGTAGTCCGCCGATCCATTTATACCACGGCGGAGCATCTCTCCCTCGATGCACACCGCACCGCGGGTGTGTATTTCTTCCCTTCCGTTTCGAACTTTATCGGTGGGGATGTCGTCGGAGATATCCTCACCTGCGGAATGGGCGAACGGGAAGATGTCTCCCTCCTCGTGGACATGGGAACAAACTTTGAGGTAGTGCTCGGAAACAAGGACTGGATGTTCTCTTGTGCCGGAGCGGCCGGGCCGGCGCTGGAAGGAGCCGAAGTATTGTTTGGTATGCGGGCGAATCCAGGTGCGATCGAGAAAGTGCGCATCGAGACCAGGCCTTTCCAGGTCCATTATGAGACCATCAATCAGATCAAACCCC
This sequence comes from Methanomicrobiales archaeon, assembly GCA_028678905.1. Taxonomy (GTDB): domain Archaea; phylum Halobacteriota; class Methanomicrobia; order Methanomicrobiales; family JACTUA01; genus JAJRCM01. The sequence goes on along the minus strand of JAJRCO010000349.1, from coordinate 5,573 downwards.
GGGGTATCTGCGGATCGGGGATGATCGATCTTCTGGCCGAGCTGCTGCGGAGCTGTTTCATCGACCGGACCGGACGACTGGACATCACCTCCTCCAATCCCCGTATTCGACAAGGGGAGTATTACCCGGAATTCGTGGTGGTGCCTAAAGATGATACCGAGATCGGAAAAGACATCGTCATCACCGAGAATGATATCCAGAACCTGATCATGAGCAAGGCTGCCATCCTTGCGGCCTGCTACACATTGATGGATGCGGCAGGGATCAATAAAGACGACATCGGGATGATCTATCTCGCCGGGGCGTTTGGAAACTACCTGAACCGGCTGAACGCAATCACCATCGGTCTGATCCCAGAAGTGCCGGTAGATCGGATCGAGACCATCGGCAACGGGGCGCTCGCCGGAGCAAACATCGCGCTTATCAACCGGGACCGGCGCAACGCTCTGGACACCATCGCCCACGAGATCGCGTATATCGAGCTGAATGCCGACCCTACGTTCATGGACCGGTATACCTCCAGCTGTTTCCTTCCCCACACCGATCTGTCCCTGTTTCCTACCGTGGAAAAGATGCTTGCTGAATGCCGGTTACGAAAAGAGGAATGACCATGCCCCGGATGATCTCTCCTCCCAAATACCTGGCCACCGGTATAGGGGCTCTCCCCCATACCGACCCCGCAGCAGCCTGGCGCCTAGCTTCTTCCCTCTTCCCTCAGTTCCCCTTTGTCCCCACGTTGCCCTGTCGGGGGCTTCAGGAAAGGATCGTGTTCAACAATTCCGCACACCTCCCGGGCAGAACGCTGGTCGGAGAGCGGTTGTTCGTCGACACCCGGAAAGATTGCTCCTCCGCTCTCGAACAGATCTACCATGATTTCCTGGAAGGCAATGCATCTTCGTACGGAACCGGCCCGGAGTATGCCTCGGCGTTTTATGAAATGCTAGCGCATCCCCCCGATCATCCCCGGGTGCTGAAGTGTCAGGTGACCGGTCCGGTGACGTTCGGGATGCAGGTTACCGATTGCGACAAGCGGCCGATCTTTTATGACATGCAGTATGCAGATATCTTGGGAAAGCTCCTGGGCTTACAGGCCCGGTGGTGTGAACAGGAAATTCATCGCCATACCACAGCCGGATCGTCTCTGGTAGTGTTCAACGAACCGTACCTCACCTCTCTTGGATCCTCGGTAGTTCCCCTCGATCGAGAGGCCGTGGCAGGCGCTCTCATCGATGCGGCCTCGCTGCTCGAAGACGGATACGGAATCCACTGCTGTGCCAATACCGACTGGGAATTCCTTCTCGCCCTGGAACCGGCGGTCCTTTCTTTTGACACCTATCTCCTCGCCCGAGAGTTCCTTCTCTATAGTGAGGCGATCGCGACCTACCTGGAAAAAGGGGGTGTCATCGCCTGGGGGATCGTGCCGGTCGATTATGCGGTGTTCCGGGGAGAGTCTATCGAGTCCCTGTGTGCGCGAATCACCACCATCCGCTCACGCTTGGGGGAGTATATCGATACGGAAATAATCGATCGCCAGTCTCTTATCACCCCCACCTGTGGTATCCAGTTTGGTGATGAGGGTATGGCAGAAGAGATTCTGGCGGCCACGGCAGCTCTGGCTAAACGATGCAGGGAGGCGTTCCTCTGAAGACCTGCCGGATTGCGATATCCGGGAAAGGAGGGACGGGAAAGACCACTCTTGCTGCCCTGCTGGTCACTGCACTGGTCGATGCGCAGGAAACACCCGTTCTTGCGGTGGATGCGGATCCCAATGCCAATCTCCATGAGGCGCTGGGGTTAACGATGAGAGAATCTCTCGGAGGCATGCGGGAGGATGCGTTCACCCGGAGTATTCCTCCCGGTATGTCCCGCAAGGACTACATCGCGCTGCGGTTCCGGCAGGTGCTCGTGGAGTCGAAGGGCTTCGATCTGGTGGCAATGGGCCGGCCGGAAGGTCTGGGATGCTACTGTTTCGCCAACACGCTCCTGTCCGCAGCAATGGAACTCCTGGAGAAGGAGTACCGCTGGGTGGTGGTGGACAGTGAAGCGGGGATGGAGCATATCAGCCGGAGGACGGTCGGGCAGCCTGATCTGCTGCTGGTGGTGAGCGATCCCTCGGCCCGGGGAGTGCGGACAGCGGAACGGATACGGGATCTCGCCGTTTCCATCGGGATTCAGCAAGACCGGATCTATCTGGTGTTCAACCGCGTGAAACCGGATGGAGACAGGGCAGAGGGGAGTACCCTGCCATTGCTCGGGATCATTCCTGAAGATTCGGCCGTGGAGGACGCGGATATCAGGGGGTCGCCTCTGGCAGAGATAGGAAAAAAGAGTCTTGCGCAAAAGGCAGTTCAGGACATCAGTGAGAAACTCAGGGAAATGTGTAAAGGCAGTGGGTCGAAGGAGTGACTCGACCAGCCAAATTCATGGTAGTGACATATGTTTAACGTGAGCAGTATTTCCGATTAGATTATGTGAAATATGTTGAAATCGAACCGATCGCTACGTGCGATGTTCCTGAGACTATTTACCATCCGATTTAACACTGTCGTGCAGTGACCATACGTTTAATATTTTTCCATACTAATAATAGCCGTGCTATCAATGACAGAGTAACAATGCTCGAGGTCACCGGAGTAACTAAACAGATAGGAGGGCTTTTAGCCGTAAATCGGGTCGATCTGATGGTGGGAGAGGGTAAGATCGTTGGTCTTGTTGGTCCAAACGGCGCAGGAAAGACCACTCTCCTCAACATTATCTCCGGGCTATCACATCCTACCCAAGGACGTATCACCTTTAAGGGAGAGAATATCACTGGCTGGAAACCTGAGCAGATATGTAGGAAGGGAATTGCCAAAACCTTTCAGCATGCCCATCTCTTCCCCGAATTGACAGCAAATGAAAGTGTCATGGTGGGTGCAATCTTTGGGAATTCACACTCGGTCAGCCTTGATGAGGGAAGGAAGGCAGCGGAAAAACTCCTCGATTTTGTTGGAGTTGCGAAAGAAAAGCAGGAGATGCTGATCCGCAACTTAAACGTGGTGGAGTTAAAAAGAGTGCAGCTTGCTCGTGCTCTCGCTTCCAAACCAAAACTCCTTTTATTGGATGAATTGACCACCGGTCTGACCCCAAAAGAGAGCAATGATGCAATCGAATTAATTCGGAAAATCCGGGAAGCAGGGATATCAATCCTCATCATCGAACATGTGATGCGGGTCATCACGGGCGTTTCTGATAAGATTGTGGTTCTGGATCATGGCGAGAAAATTGCTGAAGGAAGACCTTACGAGGTAATGAACAACCAGCGAGTTATTGATACCTATCTTGGCGACATAGATGCATTCTAGGAATTCTCCACATGCTGGAAATTGAACGACTGAATGTCTTTCGAAGCAATCTCCAGATACTCTGGGATCTCAACCTGCGAATCGATAAGGGGGAGATTGTAGCCCTTCTGGGACCAAATGGAGCGGGAAAGACTACATTTGTGGAGAGCATTTTTGGATTCATTCCCAAAGTGGAGGGAACCATCAACTTCCTGGAAGAGAATATACGTGGGCTGCCCCCGCATGCGATCTTCCGCAAGGGGCTTGCTCTGGTACCGGAAAAACGAGAGATATTCCCTAAAATGACAGTGCTAGAAAACCTGAGGCTGGGTAAGGGTGACAGGTCGGGCTGGGAGGAAGATCTGGAGGATATTCACTCGCTCTTTCCTATTCTTAAGGAACGGGAGATTCAGCTTGCGGGGACACTGAGTGGCGGGGAGCAACAGATGCTGGCGATAGGTCGGGCACTCATGTCAAACCCTAAGATACTGGTTCTTGATGAACCCTCTACCGGTCTATCTCCTCTCTTAATTGGTCAGGTTTTTCGTTCACTGGAACGTCTTGGTAGAGAAGGAATGACCATCCTTCTTCTTGAACAGAATATACGGAATGCCCTCGATCTCTGCCAGAGAGGGTATGTTATGGAGAATGGAAGGATAATTCTCGAGGGGAAGACGAAGGAGTTATACCACAATGAACATGTGCAACGGGCATACCTCGGAATCTGAAAAAAGATCAGAACAATTTGATGTAATTATACGTCACTTCTGGTATCAGGCGATTTATGTTTATATTTCCTCACTTTCTTCCTGAGCTCCTCGGGGAAGGAGATTAGCCCCTTCGGCAGGAAGATCACGGAAAGGATGAGGATTAATCCGATGATAATGAATCGTTCATAGGTAAGTCCGATCGTTTTCAGGCCTTCCCAGAAGATGGTGAGGACGACGGTACCTATCACCGGTCCCCACAGATTCCCCAGTCCCCCTAAGATGGAGTAGGTGACGGGCCAGAACGAGATCTGTGGGCTGAAAATTTCTGGGGTAATATATCCCACGTAATGTATCTCCAGGGCTCCGGCGATTCCTGCAATAAATGTGCTGATAGTGAATGCCAGAAGTTTATACTTGACCGGATCCACGCCAGCTGCTCTTGCCTCTACTTCATTTTCACGGATCGCGGCAAATGCGAGACCGGCCCGTGACTTTAGTATGTAATGGATGCCGATGAGGGTAGCAAGAGTAACCGCAAGAATCAGATAATATTCAAAGACGATATAGCCGGGAATTTCATGACTGATCAGATGCGGCGTTCCCAATCCATCCCAGCCGCCCGTAAATGCTGCCAGAGGGCTGGCGATCAGGGTCTCAGTAATAATCGCAAACCCGAAGGTAACCATAGCAAGAAACCATTCCTTGAGTCGTACACAGGTGATGCCGATGAATAATCCCATCGCTGCTGCGATACAACCACTGAGAACAATACCTGCCTGGATAGGAACTCCCATTTTCACCACCAGCAATGTTGAGACATATCCACCGATCCCAAAAAAAGCGGCATGACCCAGTGACGCCTGTCCTGAGTAGGTCAGCAGGTTCCATGCAGAAGAAAATATGATGAAGACGAGCATCAGGATCAGGATATTGAGGAGAAAAAAATTCACCCCTATAAGGAGGGGTATTCCCAGCGCCAGGATAAAGATGAAAGGGAGCACAAACCGTCGAAATGATTCCCAATGCATCGAGCTACTCCCCCGATTCCCCGAATAACCCGGTAGGTCTGATGATGAGGACAACAATCAGGATGATAAAGGATATGGAATCCTTCCAGACTCCGCCAAGGAAATATGCCGCCCCGTTTTCAGCAAGACCGTACAACAAGCCGGCAATGATAGCCCCGGGGATGCTCCCCAGGCCCCCCAGGATGACGATAGCAAATGCCTTGATTGCAGGAATGGATCCGATGTATGGATTGAATACCTGACCACTTACCACCCAGAGAGTTCCCGCCGCTGCAGCAAGAGCGGAACCGATGCCAAAACTGATCATATCCATCCGCTCCACATCTATGCCTACGAGCATTGCCCCCCTCCTGTTCTGACTTGTTGCCCGGATAGCCCTTCCGACCGTTGTTCTTCGCAGAAACAGATAGAGGCCACAGATAATACCGACAGTAACGATGATGATGATAAGATAATCTAGAGGAAGCTGAAAACCTCCCAGAGGGATAGAGACTGTCTGGTAGGGGCTCCTA